>CAUVOD010000049.1:0-16181 GCA_963553525.1 uncultured Lachnospiraceae bacterium
TGCTTAACAAATATCTTTAAAATTCAATATCTTAAAACGGCACATTTTCTTATGTAGATATAAATTCATCCTTTAAATATGTTACCTGGCAGGGGCTTTAGATAGAGACCGTAAGCGACGCCAAAATCGATGTATACGATGTTCACGGAAAAACCGCATCAATTTCGGTTTCCTATGTAATAAGCATAGCCTCTGCGGACGGGAAAAAATATTATAAGGTGTGCGAAAAGTATTTTACAAGGTGCAGCGGAGCTGATGTATTTCTTATAGATTTCAGAAGAAATACGGATTTGCTGCTGATGGGTGACGACCTTAAGATAAACGGTAACAGCCTGGATTTAGGTTTCAATAACTCGGAAATTGAAATAAAAGAAAACGGAAGCGGAAATATAATTGCTTTTGTAAATGAAGGCAGGCTGTTCGTATTACAGCTTTCTGAAAATAAATTGACTGAAGTGTTCGGATTCTATGATTCCGCAGAGGATGAGAGAGGGCTGTATGGAGATGTTAAAATCAGGATCTTGAGAATGGATGAGGTGGGAAATATCACTTTTTCCGTAACCGGTTATATGAGCGGAGGGATTCATGAAGGTAAAACCGGTATGGCGGTTTATGACTTTGATATGAATTATAATACGATAAGCGAAAGAATTTTTATTCCGAGCAATCAGCCCGAAGACATTTTAATAAATTTCATGGGTGTATATACTCACCTCGCAAACAACGGTTTTTTATATACTCTTATAGGCGACAGTCTTTATAAGATAGATTTGTACAAAGAAAATGAGTATACAACCGTAAGCCTGGCTGACGGTGCAGAGTTTAAGACTTCCGAAAGCGGAGCCGTAATCGCAGTTCAAAACGACCCCGAGGACATAAGCAGCGGTATAAAGGTCATAAATCTTAACGATGATTCGGAAAAAATAATTGAAGGAAAAGAAGGAGAGGGTGTAAAAATTCTCGGATTTATAGAAGAAGACCTTGTTTACGGCTATGTTAAGGAGGAGGACATAAAGACCGACGTTATGGGACAAACTCTTTATCCCTGCCATAAGGTGTTTATACAGGATGAAAAGGGAGATATAATTACGGAATATACCTCCGGAACTTATAGAGTCGAGAGCATACAAAGTGAGGCGGACAGAATAATTTTAAACAGAGTGAGCCGGTTTCAGGGAGGCTCCTATATAGAAGCCTCGACCGATATAATAATGGCTTCGGAAGAAAGAGAAGCGATGAAAAATGAGATAACGGAAGAGGAAACGGAGCTTGGAGAAGTAAAGAGACTTAAGCTTTATTCACCTATTGACGGAGAAAAGACGGCGCATTTTAGAGCCGCTGCGGTGTATGAATTGTCTTACGGCATAGATATTGACAGCTCTCTTCAAAGGGGAAGCTATATATGTTACGACCACGGTAAGGTGGAGGGCATATACACAAAGGCGGGAGAAGCGGTAAAAAGAGCATATGAGCTCTGCGGTCAGGTAGTGGACGAGAGTTCAAGATATGTATATTACAGAGGAAACATTACAAGACGAAACCAGATAATGTCACTTACAAGAAATGTTGACGGCAGGGATTTCAGTTCCGAAAGCTCGCTTGTAAGTTGTATCAATGAGATCATAAATTACGAGGGAGGGACTGCCGATACGGCAAGGCTTCTTTCGGAAAACAGATCGGTTATCGATATTTTGCAGTCTTCGCTTACTACTGCAAACATACTGGATTTGGAGGGCTGCCCTCTTCGCGCAATGACCTTTTATCTTGATCTTATGTGCGATTTTCCGGTTCTTGCCAGAATGCCCGATGCGGATTACGTGCTGCTTTTGGGCTTTAACGATACGGACGTGGTGGTTTTCAATCCTAAAAGATCGGATGGAAATGTATATCATTTAACTATCGCGGAGGCTTCCGAGATGTTTGAAGAGGCGGGAAATCATTTCGTAAGCTATATAAAATGATCCCCGCCGGACAGTTTAAATATTATTTTCGGACTTATATTTATCGAGCACGTCTTGAATTCTTTCCGCCGGATCCAGAAGATCCGAAATTGAAGCGTCGTGGTTAAGGGTATCGATAATATAAGCGATGTACTTACTCATATCACAGCTTGCATACCATTCTCTGGACAGAAGCTCCGGTGACTGGTATATGAGGTTTGTGGTAAATACTCTGTTTATAAGACCCTCCTCGAAGGCTTTGTCAAAGGCGTCAAGCCCTCGGGTGAACATGCCGAAGCTTGCAAAAATATAAATTTTATCGGCTTTTCTCTTTTTAAGCTGTCGTGCTATTTCAATCGAGCTTTCACCGGATGAGATGATATCGTCTATTATTATAAGAGATCTTCCCTCGACATCACGCCCCAAAAATTCATGAGAAATAATGGGATACTGTCCGTTAACTATCCGGGTGTAATCTCTTCTTCTGTAAAACATACCTACGTCGAGTCCCAAGACGCTTGCAAGGTATATAGCCCTGCTCATACCGCTTTCATCGGGAGATACAACCATCATATGAGAAGAATCGACTTGAAGATTTTTTTCTTTTCTTAAAAGAGCTTTTATGAATTGATAAGTGGGTCTTACAGTATCAAAGCCGTTTAAGGGAATAGCGTTTTGGACTCTCGGATCATGGGCGTCGAAGGTTATGATATTGTCCACTCCCATATCTACAAGCTCCTGAAGCGCAATCGCACAGTCAAGAGACTCTCTGCCTCTTCGCTTATGCTGCCTGCTTTCATAAAGGTATGTCATGATAACGGTGATTCGTCTTGAGGTTCCGCCAACGGCTGCTATCAATCTTTTAAGATCCTGATAATGATCATCCGGAGACATATGATTCTCTTTTCCGAAAAGCTGATAGGTCTGTGAATAGTTGGTTACATCCACCAGAAAATATAAATCGTATCCTCGTACCGTATCGTTGATAACGCCCTTGGCTTCACCCGAGCCGAAGCGGGGAAGTGAGGATTTTACAAGATATGACGGACGTTCGTAGCCGGTAAATGCAAGCGAACCCTTGTGTTCGTTTTCACGCTCCCTGCGCCACTTTACAAGATAGGAATCTACGCTTTCCGCAAGCTCTTTGCATCCCTTTAAAGGAACTACACCGAGCGCTCCTACGGGGATGGAATTAAGGTCGCGTTTTTCTTCTCTTTTAGGCATGATATTCAGTTCTCCTTTTTATACATTCAGCTATTTTCATTTAGCTTCATAAGACGTATATCATTTCCGCTGAGTTCGCAGACCTTATATCCGCTTATGAGTCTGGAAAAAACCCTGTCCGAATAACGGGCTCTCATTTCTTCAAAATCAAGATTTGTTGAAATAATGGTAGGCTTTGATTTTAAAGCCCTTTCATTTATACAGTTAAAAAGTTGAGATGATACGAAAGCGTTTACAAGCTCCGTGCCGAGATCATCTATAACCAACAAGTCACAGTTAAGTATATCATCATATACGGCTTTTTTTTCATTTATATTTGACGAATTGAAGGTTACGCTGCCGAGCTGTTCAAAAAAATCAGTTGCACTGAAGTATGACACAAAGTATCCCTTATCGAGAATTTCCTTTGCACAAGCCACGGAGAGAAAAGTTTTTCCGCTGCCCACAGTTCCGAGAAACAATATATTAAAAAAATCGCCGGTATCGTATGAAGCTATGAGCCTCTTACACATAGCGACAGCTCTTTTAAAGCGCACGAGAGCATCGCCTTTATAATAGCTGTCTTTCATTATACCGAAATTATTCAGCTTTATGAGATTGCATAGGTTCGACTGCTCATAGAGCTTATTTACAATTTTTTTATTGAAGCAGTCGCAGCGTTTTCCGTCCGCATAGCCCGTATCCGAACACAATTTACACTCAAAAATAGGATCGAGGAAATCTTCGGGATAGGAATAAGATCTTAAAAGCTCTCTTTTTCTTTCTGAGGTATATTCGATTTTTTTATGTAGATTTGAGAGCAGCTCTTCTTTTTTTCCGTTACCTGAAATAAGCGCCGAGGCAAGACTTGCACTGTAACCGGGGATCAGTCGGTCAAGCTCCTCATATTCGGGGATTTTGGCATATATCTCCGAGAGCCTTCTTTCATGCTCGGCTCTGTTAAGACTTCTTTTTTCCTCATATTCACGAAGTATCCGATCTATCTGAATGTCACTTAAAGCCATTTATTGCTCCAAAATCAAGGGTTTCCGAGAACCGTTTCCTTAAGAGAGTCAAAATCATAATCATGCGACTTAAATCTGTTGAAACGATTTTTGGTGTCTATTTGAACAGCCTGCTCGTGTGCGGAAGCGGTCTGCGGTTTTTTTGATCGTACCATATCTTTTATATCCTTATCATATTCGCTGTCAAGCTTTTCGATATCGGACACGGAGGTAACCTTACGATCACGCCAGTTTTTTAAAATCCCCTCAGTATATTCAAAACGGTGATTTTGCGTATTTGATACGGTTCTCCTGCAGGCCTCCCTTATTATCTCCATGGAAAAGCCGTAATCCTTAACCCATCTGTCTGAAAAGGCGGCTTCGTAGGAGGTAGGAGCGTTGGGAAGCCCTAAGAGTTTCATTATCTCATAAACATAGCGCTCGAAACGACCTGACCTGCTCTTGGCGGCTTCCAATGTACAAATTCCTTCAGAATGCCATGCCACGGCGGTTTTTTCCATATATGACGAAAGTCTTCCCTTGGCATTTTCAACGGTATATTGCAGCAGGTAATCTATGAGCTCCGCAGGGAAGCCCAGTGTTTCATAGATATAGAGAATGCTTTGAGTTTCGGAAGAGCTCAAGGGCCTTTTAAAATATTTTTCCGCAGCAAAAAAAGTCATGGAAAGAGCGGTATCAGACTTTTTGACGGGGATGTTCTCTTTTACGGTTTTATCCGTTTTACGCACTTCCGATACTTCGGACACTTCGTTGGAAGGGCAGCTTGAGAAAAGATCCTCTATACAGATCTGAGAAAGCCTCTTTTTGGAATCATATTCAAGGCGTACCAGTCCCTTTTTTTCCCAGAAAATAAGAGCGTTTTTAATATCTCTTTCGGTATGATTAAATTTATCCGCTATTTCGGATACGGTTGTAGATCTCCCGAACTGCAAGGTTCTGAGAAGATAAAGGTATACTTTGATTTGAGCGTCATTGGCGTCAGCCATGTATTCGTCAATAAAAGTATTGGAAACTGAAGTACTTCCGATTTCCTGTTCATTTGTAATCTGTATTTTTCCAAGCATATATAAGGAAACTACCCTTCTTTTTGATTTATGCGGGCAATGAGCCGAAGACCGGAATTGCCGGATACCTTGGCAAATGCCGCAATAGCGAGGAAAACTCGCAAAGCATGTTTTTCGTAGTCTGATGGGACAATTCTAGCATAGGAAAATTTTAAAATATATGGTGCAAAGCGACGGAAAAATTCACCTTAAAAGCGTATTGTACCTTATCGTACAAAAAGTGGAAAAAGTGGATAAAGTGGATAAAAAGGCGGCAAATGTTTTTTAAAATCAAAAAAGCCGAACGGTATAAAGAAAAATTAATAAAACAAAAATTGTTTATTCAATAAATTATCCACCTTCAAAAAGCTTAGGTTTGAAAGTGGATAAAGTGGAAAAATTATTTTTTAAGCAGCATATTTCCTATTTTTGTAACATCTCCGGCACCCATTGTTATCAACAGATCATTATTCGTGCAATTTTTAGAAATAAAATCCTTGACATTTTCAAAGTCTGAAATAAGATAACAATCTCCGCCCAGTTTATTTATCTTATCCCTTAAATCGGCGCTTGAAATCCCGTATATATCCTTTTCTCTTGCGGCATATATAGGAAGCAGAAGCACATGATCCGCATGATTGAGAGCGGCTGCAAATTCGGTAAGCAGAGCCTTGGTGCGTGTATAGGTGTGGGGCTGGAACAGACACCAGATCTCGTTGTGCTCGACTCGTTTGGCGGCTGTCAGGGTGGCATCGATCTCCGTAGGGTGATGCGCATAGTCGTCTATTACGGTTACTCCGTTCAGAACTCCCTTATATTCAAAGCGCCTGCTTGCTCCCTTGAATTCGTTTAAGCCCCTTACAATGTCACGTGCGTCAATTGACATAATATCCGCACAGGCAAAGGCTGCAAGAGCGTTTAAAATATTATGCTCTCCGGGAACAGTAAGAGATATGTCAAAGGAGGAGGAATCTTTATTTTTTATTATGGTAAAAGAGGGATTGCCCTTTGAATTGTAACTTATATTTGAAGCGTAATAGTCACAGTCATCGGACAGTCCGAAACTGTAACAGGGGCAGCTAAGCTCCGAGCAGATAAAATCAAAGCGGTCTATGCTCTTATTTATTATAAGCGCACCGCTGTCCGGAATAAGCTTTGCAAATCTGTGAAAGGAATCGTATATTTCATCAAGATCCTTGAAGAAATCAAGATGATCCGATTCGACATTAAGTATAATTCCTATTGAAGGAAAGAAGCTCAAAAAGCTGTTTGTATATTCACAGGCTTCCGTTATAAGCGTTTCGGAGGAGCCTATTCTGATATTTGATCCTATTCCGGAGTATACACCTCCTATTAAAAGTGTCGGATCCGCATCAGCCTGCATGGTGATTTCGGAGAGCATGGACGTGGAGGTGGTTTTTCCGTGAGTTCCCGCTACCGCTACCGAGGTCTTGTAATATTTCATTATCTGACCTAAAAGCTCGGCTCTTGACAGCAGAGGGAGATTTTCTTTCAGCGCTTCGGCATACTCGGGATTGTCGGGATGTACGGCAGCAGTATATACCACGACGTCTATGGGGACGGGAGATTCTTTAATATTGGAAGCCTCCTGACCTATATGAACGGTTATTCCCAGAGATTTAAGCTCATCGGTGACTGACGAAGCCGATTTATCCGATCCTGATATTATAAAATTTTTATCCTTGAGTATATGGGCAAGTCCGCTCATAGATACTCCGCCTATACCTATAAAATATACATGCACCGGCTTTGACGGATCTATTTTAAAAATATTTTGCGTACTCAAAATGCGAGTCCTCCTGATATCTGAAAAAGAAACAAACTTTAATATTATATCATAAACTGCCGTAGATAGCGTTATCCGTTACTATCATATTCATTTTAATATCGTTTTTCTCGGTGATAAGCTTTTCAAGTTCCTGCTCGGAAAAGGCTGCCGCCACGGTTTCGGTTGAAGCCTTGCATAAGGGCAAAAATCTGTCATAGTAGCCTTTTCCGTGTCCCAGACGGTTCAAGCCCTTATCAAATGCTACACAGGGAACTATACACAAATCTATATCCTTTACGTCTACAATTTCGGACTGCTCTCTTACAGGCTCTGAAATTCCGAAAGCACCTTTTTTGAAAGAGCCTTGATCTTTAGGATATAAAAGTTCCATTGAGCCGTCTTTAAGGCTTAGGGGATAGACAACTTTTATACCTTTTTCCGACAAATATTTGTCAAATAGAGAGGGATCGGCTTCGTCCCTTGCCGCCTTATATGAAAGGACGGTCTTAATCCCTTTTAAATCAACCGTTTTTATAAGAGCTTCGCAGATGAGCAGACTTTTTTTGTCCGCAGCGTCAGGTGACAGAAGCCGTCTTCTTTTTAAGGAAATCATTCTCTGTTTATTCTTGCATATTTTTTTATAGGAGGCTTTTACTTCTCCGGCAAGGTAGAGCGATCCGAGGCAAATAACAGGCAGATTACATGAAAAGGCTTCCTCAAGAGCCATATTCAAATTGTCATATGCGATAGCGGGAGCTTCTTTTTTATACAGCTTATTTATCGAATCACGGAGCTGAATTTTGTCAAGAGCTCTGTCGGAATCGGGGGTGACGCAGAGTATTTTTTCCGCAAAGGGCATCAGGTATGAAAGCATGGCTTCAATATCCTTGTTCTTTAACACGCCCAGAATAAAACACAGCCTCCTGCCTCTGAAAAAGCCACTCAGCGAGTCGCAGAGGGCTTTTACTCCTTGAGGATTATGAGCACCGTCGAGAATCAATAAGGGCTCTTTTGATAAGACTTCAAATCTTGCCCCCCATTTCACTTTTGAAAAACCCTCATATACAGCCTGCTCGGATATGTTCATGCCTCTTGATTTTAAAGTCTCTATGACAGTAAGAGCCAGAACTGCGTTATCAATCTGGTAGCTTCCTGTAAGGTTAAGCCTTATCCGTCTTTTTACGGAAGGAAGAAGCTTATTTTCATCAATATCGAGCATTTGAAAGTCGAGATTGCTGTGTGCGATGTGTGCTCTTGATATGTCGGAAATATATAAGCTGCAGCCTTTTTCAAGGCAGGCTTTTTCAATGACTTCCATCGCCTCGGGATCATTTTCGCAGGAAACGACAGATGAACCCTCTTTTATTATTCCGCATTTGGCATAGGTGATTTCTTTCATAGTGTTTCCGAGATATTCAGTATGCTCATATCCCAGGCGGCAGATTACGCAGACCTCGGGAGAGGGGATAACATTTGTAGCGTCGAATCTTCCGCCCAGACCGACCTCGAGAATGACTATATCGCAGCAGTGTCTTGCAAAGTAGATCATGCCTATGGCGGTTATAAGATCGAAATGGTTGGGATGATCTTCCATTTCGTCCGCAAGCGGCTGTATCATGGAGGTTATTTCCGCAAGCTCGTTCTTAGAAATAAGCTGTCCGCATATTTGAAAGCGTTCTCTGAAGTCTTCTATATAGGGGGAGGGCATAAGAGCCGTTTTATATCCTTCAGAGCGCAAAATACTCTCTATCATGGCACAGGTGGAGCCTTTTCCGTTGCTTCCCGCAACATGAACGAATTTTAATCTTTTTTCGGGATTGCCGAGCTTGTCAAGCAGGAATTTTGTTCTGTCAAGACCTGCCGACTTTTGGCTCCAGCCGTGCCGGTTTAAATATTGCAGTGCTTGTATATAATCCATAAAAAATCTTTCTCCGAACAAAGCGGTAGGCTGATTATGTTGCAGCACAACATTATAACCTTAAATTAAGGAGAAATATATTTAATTATTACAGTTAATGACCGTGTCGGATTTTATGCGGAGTATGGGTGTAAGTGTTTACAGATACCCGGCTTTGAATTAGTATCATGGATATTATTATAGTGTACATTATTTATAAAGATCAAAGCGTATAACCTATAAGCCTATTTAAAAAGAAGCGGGAAAATTTTATGCTTTCAATATTATTGATATGGTCGTATATGTTTATTGTGATCTACATATACGGAAGCGTTATTTTAAAATATATCTGCAATTTAAAGATGTTTTCAGATAAAAATAAATCCTTAGACCGCGGAGTCTTTAACAGTATTCTTTGCGGTTTTGCGTTTATGACTATATATGCGGGATTTTTCAGTATATTTCATGCGGTTGATATTACGGCTCATATAATTCTTGCGGCGGGAATTATTTTTTTTATAATTTTAGAAAAGAAGAATTTTTTTAAAATTTTTTCTGAGCTTAAAGAAGAAATTATTTCAAAAAAATATTTTTTTGCAGCGGTGGTTTTTCTCATATTAATTTATGCTTACGGATCTTCGTTCGGTCAAAGCCACTATGATACAGGGCTTTATCATGCTCAAAGCGTAAGGTGGATTGAAGAATTCGGCTGCGTAAAGGGAATAGCCAATTTACATTTAAGGCTTGCATATAATTCGTCAGCTTTTATAATAACGGCACTTTTTTCCTTTTTCTATATCACGGGTCAGTCGTTTCATGCTGTTTCCGGCTTTTTGGCGCTTATGCTGGCGGTGGACTGCATTAAGCTGTTTTCAGATATACGAAGCAAAAGGATAAATACAGCATTTTTCTTGAGGATCATGGCTGTATATTATCTGGCTGTTATTTTTGACGAGATGGTATCCCCCGCATCGGACTATTTTTTGGTGATACTCGGCTTTATTATTTTTATAAAATGGGCTGAGCTTCTTGAAAAGGATGAGAACTCGTTTTTTCCTTACGGGCTGTTATGCGTACTCGCTCTGCTTAACGTATCCATGAAGCTTTCGGCTTCTATGCTTGCGCTGCTTGCGCTAAAGCCTCTAATCATGATAATAAATGAAAAAAAATATAAGATAAAAAGGGTTATCTTCTTCACGGTCTTGTGCGTGCTTGCCGTTTTGCCCTATCTGATAAGGAATGTGATTATTTCCGGCTGGCTTATTTATCCGGTATCCGCTTTGGATTTTTTCAATGTTGACTGGAAGGTTCCGGTATCCGAGCTGCTGTACGACTCCCGGGAAATAAGGGCTTACGGCAGAGGGTATACGGATTTAAGCGCTCTTGATCTTTCTTTTACGGAGTGGATACCTCATTGGTTCTCAAGTCTTGACACCGTAAGCAAATTATTTTTTGTATTCAGCGTATTTACGGTTCTCATTACCCTTGTGGAGGTGATTTATCTGCTCTCGGGGATTTTTACCGGGAGAACCGCCCGTAAAGGGTATAAAGATATTTCGTTTTTGCATTTTCAGCTTACGGCGCTTATTTCATTTATGTTTTGGCTGTTTTCCGCTCCTCTTGTACGCTACGGCTGTGTTTACATGTACTTTTTATGCTGCATATTTGCGGGACGGCTTGTTAAGAATGCCTTTGCCCATAAAAAAATAAAGGAGCCGATCCAAAGGATAATTGCGATATCTACACTTGTTTTTGTCTGCTATAAATTATTTGCTCTGGCAAAAGAGCAGGCGGTAATGTATCCGTTCAAAGAAGGGGACTGTTCCCGTTTATTATTGCAGCAGGATTACGAAAAATATGAAATAAAATATTTCGAGGAGAACGGAATAAGGTTCTACTATCCTGAAAGCGGAGACCGGGCGGGATATGATAAATTTCCGGCTCTTGCCATAAAAAAGAAAATAATAATGCGCAAAAAAGGCGACCTGAAAGAAGGCTTTCTTCCCGCTGAGTAATGTATGTTTTGTCGAATGTAAAAATAATTATTCCGATGCGTTTGAAATGGCAGGCAAGATCCGACAAAATGTATACGAATAAAAAAAGCAGGAAATCAGAAAATTATTCATGCCCTGCTTCTGTTTGCAAAATACACGCCTCAACAACATGCTTCATAAGCACCGATGAAGTTACGGCTCCCACTCCTCTTGGTACGGGAGAAATCGCAAAAACCTTGTTTTCAACATTTTCAAAATCCACATCCCCTGCAATAGAGCCCTTTTCAGGATCCCAGTTTATGCCCACGTCGATTATGATTTGATTATCATTTGTAAATTCTTCTCCGACGGCTTTCAATCTGCCCATGGCGGCAATCAGGATATCCGCCTTTGAAGCTATAATATGAGCATTCTTTGTATGGGTATGCAGGTTTACAACGGTTGCGTTTTTCTGCATAAGCAGCATGGCGACAGGCTTTCCGATAACTATTGATCTTCCCAATACCGCTATATTTTTGCCGTCCACGTCAATTCCGTAGAAGTCCAGCATTTCAATTACCGCACAGGCTGTGCAGGGAGCAAAGCCTCTTCCCTTTCCGGTGTATACGAAGGATGATGAAGTGTCGGTAAGTCCGTCAACGTCCTTCTCGGGAGAGATGAAGGACTTGGCGCTTTGAAGATCAAGCTGTGGCGGGAGAGGATTAAAAACAAGTATACCGTGTATGTTTTTATTTTTATTTATTTGATCAAGTTCTTTTTCAAATTCAAATTTCGAAATATCTTCATCAAAGATAAAATTTAAAAGCTTAATTCCCGCCCGAGCCGCTTTTTTTTCAGCCGTTTTTTCATAGGATATATCATCTTTTCTGGAGCCTACACGTATAATTGCAAGCGTAGGGGTTATTCCCTTAAGAATAAGTCTGTCTGAAAGCTCCTTTGCGGTTTGCAGTATATGATCAGAGACAGCAGTTCCGTAAAGTATGTGTTCTATCGTCATGGTAAAACCTCGCTTTTTTATTTATTTGGGCAATGAGCCGAAGTCCGAGCTTGCCCGAAACCTTGGCGAGTGCCGTGATAATAACAGTTTACCATATTGTAAGGATATATTGCATAACGGACGACAGCGAATCGCTTCTTGTCATAAAATATCAATTTGGTAAAATTATGTATGGAAGCGGCGGATTTGTTTTGCACAAAGGAGCTTTGTATGTTTGAATTCAATCATTTTAATTTTAACGTGTTGGATCTTGACAGGAGTATAAAGTTTTATAAGGAAGCTCTCGGCTTACAGGAGGTCAGAAGAAAGGAAAAGTCCGATTTTACTCTTGTTTTTATGGGAGACGGAAGGACGGGTTTTACTCTTGAGCTTACCTGTCTTAATGACAGAAAAGAAAAGTATGATCTCGGGGATGAGGAATTTCACCTTGCGTTTGCCGCCGATGATTATGCTAAAGCCTATGAAAAGCACAAAGAAATGGGGTGTATCTGCTTTGAAAATAAGGAGATGGGAATTTATTTTATAAATGATCCCGACGGCTACTGGATAGAGATTATCCCTCCCCGTGACAGAAAGGAAAAGCAGTAAGCTTTATGAAACAAATGTCCGTTTTTGACATAAAAAAGGAAAGCTCAAGACCTCTTGCAGACAGGCTTAGACCCTCCGGTTTCGATGACTATTTCGGGCAGGGGCATTTAGTGGGCAAGGGCAGGGTCTTGAGAAGGCTCATAGAGTCGGATCACATTCCGTCAATGATATTTTGGGGACCGCCGGGAGTGGGGAAAACCACTCTTGCAAGAATTATTGCCGAGCGTACAAAAGCCGATTTTATAAATTTTTCCGCCGTAATAAGCGGTATTAAGGAAATCAGAGAGGTGATGAAGCAGGCACAGGCCAATAAATTTTCGGGCTCCGATACCATTGTTTTCGTGGATGAAATACACCGCTTCAATAAGGCTCAGCAGGACGCCTTTTTACCCTTCGTTGAAAAGGGCTCGATTATCCTGATAGGAGCCACCACGGAAAATCCGTCATTTGAAATAAATAACGCTCTTTTATCCCGCTGCAAGGTGTTCGTCATGCAGGCGCTTTCCGAAAGTGATGTTTTTAAGCTCTTAAAAAGAGCTTTAACCGATAAAAGAGGCTTCGGAAATTCCGATGTGTCCATATCGGACGAGGATCTTCATACCCTTGCCGCTTTCTCAAACGGTGACGCAAGAGTTGCTCTTTCCACTCTTGAAATGGTTGTACTGAATGCCGACATGACGGTTGAGGAGACAGGAAAAGAAAAAATAGTTGTTACGAAAGAAATCATAGAGCAGTGTATTTCAAAGAAATCGCTTTTATATGATAAAAACGGTGAAGAGCATTACAATCTGATATCCGCTCTCCATAAGTCTATGAGAAATTCCGATCCGGATGCGGCAGTTTACTGGCTTGCAAGGATGCTTGAAGCCGGAGAAGACCCCCTGTATATTGCGAGGCGTATCGTGAGATTTGCGGCTGAGGATGTGGGACTTGCCGATCCCAGAGCCGTGGAAATAACAGTTGCCTGCTATCAGGCCTGTCATTTTCTCGGAATACCCGAGTGCAATGTTCACTTGACTCAGGCTGTAATATACTTAAGTCTTTCACCTAAATCAAACGCCATGGAAGCAGCCTATTTAAAGGCAAGAGCCGACGCAATAGACAGTATAAGCGATCCAGTGCCTCTTCAAATCAGAAATGCTCCCACAAATCTCATGAAAGAGCTGGGATACGGAAAAAATTATCAATATGCTCACAATTATAAAGAAAAAATGACGGGTATGTACTGTCTGCCCGAGCCTCTAAGAGACAAGGAATACTATATCCCTACCGAACAGGGTTTGGAAGCCAAATATAAAATAAGAAATGAGCAGATAAAGGCATGGAAAAGAGAAGAAAGAAAAAAGGGCGGCTTTTAAGCCCCATCCTTCTTTATCTTCCCGATGTAAACCGTCTTTTTCCGTGACGTTTAAGCCGCCTTTTCCGCTTATATTTTTCCGTTTTCGTATGAAGTACATATCCCCGTATGCCCAGTATAGGGATTGAAAATATAATCAGGGCGGATATCAGCTTGAACAGCAGCGAATATAAATTTACATATATAATGCCGCTCTTTTCTTTTTTTATCGGGGAAATAATCGTGCTTGAAATAGGGGCTTTTCCTACTTCAATACCCATATAATTCAGAACAAGTTCGGCTATTACGCCCTTGGCTTCGGTTTTTTTTATAAAATGAGTGACTTCGGACATATCCGTGTTTGCGGGAAGCACGCAGTTTGAAGTGTCTTCGAATTTCAATATGCGTATATCTCTTTCAAACAATGACTGCTCCGCTGAAAAGAATGAGGGAGCTTCGGGGAAAATAGCGGTATCATAATTTTCCAGGCTGTGATTTGCAAAATGAGAAAAGCCGTATTCGAGAAGAGAGGCGGAGTCGTTGTATTGATCCGGAGACTCCTCGAACATTACGACGCATATAAGCTTCAAGCCGTCTCTTTCCGCACAGGTTACCAGACATTCTCCGGCTTCGTCCGTAAAGCCGGTTTTTCCGCCTATGACTCCCTCGCAGGCGATTTCTCCCGTTATGAGCTTGTGTTTGTTGGTTATATAAAAATCGTCGGGCTGAGTCCTGCTTTTTTCAAAATGGTATCTTGCACAGCCGCCTATTTCCGATAGGGCGGAGCTTTTGAAAAATTCCGCCGCAATTATTGCAAGATCATAGGTGCTGGTATAGTGGTCGTCCGCATGAAGCCCGTTTACGTTTGCAAAATGAGTCCCGTTAAGTCCCAGAGACTTTACCCTTTCATTCATAAGAGCGACGAAGCCGTCTATACTTCCCGCCACATGCTCCGCGACTGCATTTGCCGCCTCGTTTCCGCTTCCCACCATTATTCCGTACAGTGCCTGCTCCATGGTAATTGATTCTCCCGCGCTGAGTCCTATATTTGAGCCGTCTGCGGGAACGGAATCCACGGCGTTTTTCGATACGGTTACAATATCTCCCAGGGAAGAATTCTCATAGGCGATCATGGTGGTCATAAGCTTTGTGGTGCTGGCAGGGTACATTTTTTGCCGGATATTTTTTTCATACAATATAACTCCCGAATTTGCTTCCAGAACGATAGCCGACGTGGCGGATACCACGGGTCCCTTAGGCCAGTTTTCTATTGAATTTGACTCTATGGGAATCTCTCTTCTCTCTTCGAGAGTAAGGGCGCTTGAATTTATGGGCGCAAAAAACAGTGCACAGCTTATTGCTGATGTACAAAGCATGAAAAAAATAAGTGTTTTTGAATAAATTTTTTTAAATTTCATGAAGAAGATTTTACCATGCGGGCATTCAGATGTACAATAACGGGGTTTTGTAGTAAACTAACGATACGATTTTGGCTCATTTAGAGCGTTGCACGAGGTTTTTAATGAGATTAAGAAATATTCCGGGCGCTAAAGAGGCGGTTGAAAGCTCGCCTTTTTGCGAAAATAAGCCCTTTTTAAATAAGGGAAGATGGAGAGAGGCTTTATCAGGAGACATACTTAATATAGAAATAGGCTGCGGAAAGGGAGCTTTTATAATAAAAAAAGCGCTGCTTTATAAGGATACGGCTTTTTTAGGCATAGAGCAGTTCCCTACGGTCTTATTTAAAGCAATCAAAAAATATGAAAAAGAAATAGAAAAAAACGGCGAAGCCCTTTCCAATCTTAAGTTTGTCGCTATGGATGCCGCCGATATAACGGATGCATTTGAAGAGGGTGAGGTCGATAGGATTTATCTTAATTTTTCCGATCCCTGGCCAAAAAAAAGACATGCCTCAAGAAGGCTTACAAGTGCAAATTTTCTTAAAAAGTATGACAGAATACTTGCCAAGGGCGGGCAGATAGAGTTTAAAACCGACAACAGGGGCTTATTTGACTTTTCAGTTGAACAGGCTCCTCTTGCCGGCTGGAAAATACAAAGCTTAAGCTATGATTTACATGCAGATACGGAGCTTTCCGAGGGGAATATCATGACGGAATATGAAGAAAAATTTTCGTCTATGGGTCATCCTATCTGTAAATTTATAATAGAAAGATAATATCATGAAGAAAAACTACAATAAGAACGGAAAAAGTGAAATAAGCAGCATTAAAATAGAAGATCCTCTTGATTTTTTGACTGCAAAGGAAAAAGCGGAATATCTTTCTGCTAAAAAGAAAAACAGATCTGAGAACAGGTCGTATAAAAAAGACTATTTTGATGATGAATATGAAGAAGATGAATTAGACGAC
>CAUVOD010000050.1:0-15228 GCA_963553525.1 uncultured Lachnospiraceae bacterium
ATATTGCGTCTGTGTATCAGATTATAAAAATCCTTCACAGTTCCTATTTTGCAGATAATATCGACATCAACGCCTAATTCTTCCTTGAGCTCTCTTTTTATTGCCTCATCAGGATTTTCGCCATTTTCAACTCCTCCGCCCGCAGTTTCAATAAGAGTAAGCCTTCCGAAGTCGTCGTTTCTTTGCACTTTGACAAAGTAATAATTTTCTTCGTCGTCCACCACAATTGCCCTTACTATTTTTCTTTCATGGTCGGTATATGTAAATTCCCACTCCGTATCATGTAATTCCAGACTTATTTCAGGCTTACTGTTCATAACGGCTTCCTTATTCTTTACACATTCAATAACGGTTTCGCTTTAATGAAAGCCTCCGATATCTTTATCTACATAAATGCCTGAAACGGGCTTTTTACGATTAGCGGATACTTTATCGTTTCTTTCAAAAAAGAACTTTTTCGCTTTTTATTTATAGTCTACAAGTCGATCATTAATAAAAAATATTTATCTTAAATCATCCCCCGATATCTCTATGGACGGATAATGATTAAGAGCTGTAAGCTCCACGTCAAGCGGAACGGAATATTCCATATAAAAATTACCAGGATATTGTTTTTTTAATTCTTCCAACTTAGCTTTAACTTTTGTCTCGTCCGTTGATACATAAACTACCGATACCACTCCCACTTTTTCATTCTCATCAGATCTGCTTTTTTCTATGCTTCCGCACAAAATCATTTGTATATCGTTCATATCATTCTCCCTGTTTCATGTCTTGAAACATAATGCTCATTTTCTATTTTCTATACGCAGTTATTGATAAATCAACCTTTTTATCCCTTATAGCGGCTGCCATGCTTCCAATCAGCATTCCGACTGCGGAAATAAGCGCTCCGACAGGTATCATGAAAAAATCCGGCTTGTTAATTTTGTGAAACGTAATACCGTTTGCCGGTTTAAACGTGAAGTATTTCGCAAGCATATACATTACTCCGAACAGAAGTGCAATCAGCAATTTATCTCTGTTCTTATATTTATTTTTGGTAGCAAAAAATGAACATATAAGATTTGTAAGCGGAAGTATCAGCCATAGATACAGCAGCGAATATCCCATAGCATCATCACCGCCCATAAAGAACCAAAATACAATGATTGCAATTATCCATATAAGGAAGTGGGAAATCAGAGGCATAAGCTTCAATATTTTTGAAGGCTTGATATCACCATGTTTCATACAGCTTACTCCTCGCCTTAATTTTCAGTAAAAATCCTTGATTTTCCCGATTAAACGGATTGATAATGAAGCCTTTTATCACTTCATGCCTTGTTCATTTATACAAATCGGACAATCAGTAAATAATATCTTTTCCCATCATTATAATAAACGGAAGAAATATCAGAGCTATCACAAACACAAAAATTTCCAGCCTTATTCCGTAAACCGTATGCTTAACTTCTTTACGGTTAAGATATTTTATAAGAACAAAATTTATACAACTGATTATTATATGAAACAGCAAAAGAGCGATATACTGCTGCCTTTCAGTCTTAAAAAAATAAGAGCTGTACTTGCTCAAAAGAAATAATCCGCCGAAATAATCCACCAATACAACAATAAGCCCATAGCCACTGAACGATATCATAATAATAACCTTTCATTGTTTTAAATTTTAAGAATACTTATATTGTACCACCTTTGGTTAAAATTCTTAATGTCAAGTTTATCATTTAATATTCTTAATAAAACGTCACTGTATCTCCATAACAAATTCGAAGGATTTGAGCTTGAACCGGTCAAACAAAACAGCTATATATCCTTTGAAATCATAGGCTTTGCGTCCGTCTCTTGCAATATAAATCAGTACATATTCCATACGGTAATAAGAGTTATTATACTTTGTCCCTGTAAAAAATATAAGGATATTAAAAACCCCCTTTGCCGGATCTGTCCGGTAAAGAGGGTTAATATCATTTTTATGATAAAGACGATATATAGCTTAAGCTTAGATTTTTAAAGCGACTCATAAGGTTGCTTTACGAGTCTATAGTAAAATACCTGCCGCTTAACGCTATATTTTACTCTTCTACCAATTCAATGCTGTATACCTGAGGAAGCTGGGGCGGAAGACTTGCGGTCTGCATATCTGCATGATGAAGCATATATGTTTTTCCTTCTTCCAGACCTTCCTTGGGTAACTTTGTATCTTTGCCTACAATAGCGACAAATTCCTCTCCCTTTGAATCTTCAAATACGCACTCCATCACATCCTTATCTATTTCAGATTTTGCCTGAGACTTAAAGGTAGCCTTTGTGGTCAATTCTTCCATAGCGGTTGCTCCTTCCACCGCCGTGGCATCTGCCATAGCCGTGGTGTCTTCCATAACAGTGGCTCCTTCCATAGCCGTAGTGCTCTCCATAGCTGCGGAGCTGCCCTGTTCAGTCGACTTTGTCTGTGTGGTTGTGCAGCCTGCAAATGTAACTGCCACCATTGCAGTTGCGATAACTAATGATACTATTCTCTTTTTCATTTTTCACTCCTTTTTTATTAAAATAAATTTTCCCGAATGGTAGCATAAAGTTTATTTTAAGTCAACAATTCCTGTTTGCCTAATTATCGGTTAAAATCACCATAAATTATTCTTTATTTTTATTCCGCCTCCATCATCTCTCCGGCTCACAAACGCATATAAAAAGCGGTATCCTCCTGCTTTCTTTATGAAAATCGGAGCATGCCGCTTTTAGTATTTTTTTTATAGTTTTTGTTGTTTGCTATATAATTTTTGGCAATTGTAACAAAATTTTTCTGCACATTCGGAATATATGTATTTTTTTCTTAAAAAACAGCTTATCATAGCAAATCAAAACTGCTTTTCCGCAAACACACTTGTTCCTCAAGGAGCTTATAGCCCTTTGGCAAAGCCCGGCTACTCATTTAACCCTCTTTTACATAAGCAGGCGCTTAGTCGCATTTCTCTTTTCTTCATCTATTGTATATGCGGCATCCTTACTCGGAACACCCAAAACATCTATGAGCCTTTCCTTATCAACTGTCGGAGCATAATAAAATCCCTGTCTGTATTCACAGTTATAGGAGTCGAGAAGCTTAACCTGATGATCCGTTTCCACACCCTCGGCTATTATCTTCAGATCAAGGCTGTGAGCTATATGCACCAAACCCTCTATAAGCTTTCCTGCTCTTTCGTTCGTTTCAAGCTGCCATACAAACATACGCTCCAGCTTTAAAACACTTATGGGCAGATCCAATATACTGCTTACTCCGGAGTATCCCGTTCCGAAATCATTAAGTATAAGCTCAACTCCGATCGCATTCAGCTCCTGCATTGCGACATTAACATAAAAATATGCAGTCGTCAGCATCCCTTCCCCGACCTCAATCGCAAGCTTTCCGTTCGGAATATTATATTCATCCTTGATGGCGCTTACATTGTCAACAAAATCCTCCTGCAAAAAGAGAAGTGATGAAACCGGAAGAGCTATGGACTCAAATTCCACGTTCAAATCTATGAGTCTTTCTATCAGCTTACATACTTCTTTCAGCGCAAAATATTCAATCTCCTTTACCTGTCCGGAATCTTCGGCAATCGGCAAAAATTCTTCATATCCGACGTCTCCCAGACCTTCTATAAAGATCCTCATATAAAATTCAGCTCTTGTAAAAAAGCCTTTTACAACATCGAATGTGGGTCTGTACCTGACATTTACCCTTCCTTCTTCAACGGCATTTTTAAGCCCGAGAGCGATCATCTTTTCTCTTACATACCCCTCATTAAGCTCTCTGTCATATACAACAACTTGTCCCGGTCCCTGTGAAATGGCTTTTGTTATTGCCCTGTCCAAAAACTGGTTTATTTCCTCAACATCGGCTTCGAGGTCCGGATGAATATAAATTCCTATCTGTGCCTGACACAAGCATTCGGCTTCTCCGATTTTCCACATATGTTCAAATCTGTCCTGTATTGCAGAACCGAGATCAATAGCCTTTGCCTGACCGAAATCCTCTTTAATTATCACAAATTCAACGCCGATAAATCTGTATACGGTTGTTCCGGAAATCGTTTCCAGAAATTTCCCCACACTCTCAAGCATGCTTTCGCCGTTTTCATAACCGAAGGTATCATTAAAATATTTAAAATTTTCTATGTAAATTTTAAGTATAGACGCTCTTCTGCCACTTTCAAAGATTTCTTCCAGCTTTTTCATACAGGCATTGCGACCATTTTCCAAAATTTCAGCCATATCATTCGACCTTTCTTATCTTTAAATCGTTTACAGAAATACGAATTTGAGTTTATGTCGGAAGCATTTAACTCTTTATCAATGCGTTCCATACTTCTCTCATACAAAAGGGACTGTTATGTACAGTCCCTAAAGCTATCCGTCATTTAAACGGAAATATCTCATTCACCTATGCCTATATCTATATCTTCCACTCTCAATATCTGAGTGGTGGCAATCCCTCCGGATATTCGGGTCACTCCCTCCGATGCCGACATCAATGAGTGCATCTGAACGGAAGGATCCAAAACCTTGGCACCCGGAGAATATTTTATGGCAGCCTTGATGTCATTTGCGACCCTAAGCCTGACAAGAGCTGCAGACGCAGCGTCGGGAACGTTTAACGCTCCGGAATGCGGTCTTACGGAATTGGCGCCTGTTCTGAGACTGTATCCGTTAGATCCATATCCTGAATAAATCGGCGTGGTTATAGTTTCTCTTATAATCACAGCTTGCACCTCCATCTATACTAAATATGAAGATCATGATTTATATTAGCATATCCGGCTGCAATTTTCAAGATTTACATAACCGGTCGGGCGGTCTCAACGAGGAGTTAAAAGGTTAAAAATGCTCTGACCCATCACGGATGAAGCCGCGTCAAGAACCGCCTGCTGCCCCGGTGTTCCAAGCTGAGCATACCAATTATAAGATACCTTAGGTGTGCCGTCTACGTGACGAAGTCCGAATGCAAGTCCCTGCGATACTTCATAAGCGTCCTCGAGCTCGCGGCAGATCATTATGCCGTCTATGTGTTGATTAACCTCAGCCTGCATATATGCGTAAGCGATTGAAGCAGCCTGAACCGCTTCGCCGCCCGAAGACGTGTAGCCTACCTCACTGAGTATAATGCTTCTTACTTCTCCCGACGGTGAAAGGAAAGCCGGCTGTGACATATAATCCGTTAATACCGACAGGTTCTGTACCGAAATGTACGGCGTATTAACACTGTTTTGTACATATCTTGAGGGATTTGCCCATGATGCCGGCACAAAGAGCGGTGCATTGTGGGGGTGGTGAGAAAGCGACCAGTTAACATTTCCGCTTGCCGACATCTGACTGTTAAAGCTGTCCAAAAAGGCTTTTCCGGTAAAATGAACAACATTTGATGCCGTCGTCCACTCCGAATCAATATTTATATAAACATTCGCATTTGAATTTTTACTCTTTATTCCGTTATAGAAAATACGAAATGCTTTTGCGTATTCCTGTACAAAATAATTAACATCCGTTGTATTAAGATAGTGCCATGAACCTCTTGCATTTACTTCGTTTCCGAGTATCCAGTTATCGACCTGACCTAATCCCTTGGTTCCTGAATATCTCTCTCCGAGAAAGCTTGCAAGCGCCTGAAGCCTTTCAACCGCCGCCGTATCTACAACATTTATCGAATAATACGGACATGCCGCTCCTCTTGCAAGAGGATGGATAAGCGTAACATCGGAGGTAAGGTTGTTTAACAGTATTATGGTGACCTGAACCCCCTGCCTGTTCAGCATGGGAACAAGATAATCATATTGATTTACTATTGACCTGTTAAAATTGTAGGTCTTGCCGTTATAGCTGTACGCTATGCTTGCTCCCGGTAAAAATAAGTCGTTCATCGGAAGGTTATATACAACCTGCTGTATTCCGAGCGGCTTAATTCCCGATGCCGCAGTACCGAAATATGACGCAGCGGGCAAAATTCCCTTTTTGCCTACAACCATTCTGGCTGCACTCTTTCCCGAAACAGCCTCAGGATTAGTGATGTATCTCGTATCGCTTACCGGAGTGAGCACTCCGCCTCTCATGACAGCCACGGTAAAATGATTGAACAGATTCGAGTCGGCTGTATTTAATTTAAGATCAAATACAAAATCAACATTCGAAGCTGCGGGCATGGAAGCCACTACGGTTCCCTGTGCTCCGGTCTCGTTAACCTTTTGAGATAAAAGCCTGAATACCCCGTCGTCACTTGAGGGTATTGAAGCAGAGGCAGTCTGAACAAGAACTTTGTTGCCGCTTATAACTGCATTTACCACATTTACAGTTTCCCCGGCAGCCTCCGCCACTATCGGTTTTGACGACGCCAGAGCCGCAGCCGTACCGATAACAAGCACAGCGCAGGTTAACGCCGCTAAAATCTTTTTTAAACTCTTCATATTATTTGCTTCCTTTCAAATTTGTGAAGTTGGACATTCATCATATCACGGGTGATTCTTTTAATATCTTATACCGTTTCTGATTTTGCTTTATATTTATATATATCACAAATTAACATTATTAAATATGCAAATAATATAAATTATAAATAAAGCTCTTTTTAACACCCTATGAGACTGATCATACATATTCAAATTCCATTACTCCGAATCGTATTTCATCGCCTGTTGAAATGATTATGCTTTCATTCGGAGACAGTCTTTTTCCGTTATGATACGTACCGTTGGTAGATCCCAAGTCCTTTACTACCAGTCTGCCTTGTGTGTCCCTGCTTAAATGTGCATGCATCCTTGATACGCTTTTATCCTTTAATATACAGTCGGCATTTGACACTCTGCTCCCCACGGTAAAGGGAAGATCTTCCAATGAAATATTCGAAGATACGGCTTTCCCCCTTCCATAAAGCTTATGTGATATTTTTTCCTCTAAATTCGTAAGCAGGACCGTCTTACAGTCTTCAAGCCCGGTCTCTATATCCGTATCTGAAACCTTATTTGATTTATCCGTTCCGTATAAGCTTACTGCCGCATTCATATCCATATTTTCCGCTCCTTTATTTTCCGGAATTTCCGAATAATCTATCCATTCAAAATCCGATGTATCGCGGGTATTCTCATCCTTTTTCTCAGTTTTTATTATTTTTCTGCCGAAATTCGGGATAAATTTTGACGCAAGAACTGAAACCGCTCCCAATAAACCGACTCCCATAAACACATAACAAACTATGCTTTGAAATCCTCTCGGAAAATATTCATTTTTTACATATACCGAAGCCAAAAGTAAAATTATAAAGATCAGGAGCGGAACCAATTTCAGCTTTCCTTCATCTTCACTCTCTTCCTCATTCTCAAAAAAATCGGCATATTCATCTATGTCGCTTATTTGGACTTTATTATTCAGTTCACTTTTTATCTCTTCATACTCTTCAAAATCAAGCCCTTCATCGTAATTCGGCTCAGTTCCATATTTATCAAGCACGGTCCTCAGTTCTTTTAATCTGAAATCTTTTCTTCCCGAATATTCGCAAATACTATAGGCAAGAGTTACAGCATCTTCATCATCCGTATTTATAATATCAAGCAGCTCCTCCGCAAAGCCCTTTAAATCTCCCTTATCTTCATGCCCGTAAGGAAAAGCTATAAAGCAAAAGACCTCTTTATCAAGATCGAAATATACGGTATCCGCCGAAAGGAATACTGCACTTATATCTAAAAGATATTCTTTTAATTCCTCTTGAAGCTCAAAAAGATTTTTAAATAATTTTTTCAGATCTTTAATTCCGAGCTTTGTCACAAGAGCCTTATTGGACAGGCTGACCAAAGAATCCGTTTTGTAATATAGATTGCAGCTTGAATTAATATATCTTCTTTCATATGTAATAATGCTTTCCATGCTATGCGCTTTAAAGATATTTTCAGCATAAATATTTTCATTTTTTAAATCGGCACATTTTATTACCATGTAATTATGCTCAAGATCTCTTTTATACATCAATTCCATAACGAGCCTCCAATCATTCTACTTCCCGAGGGCACTTGAAGCAGCCTTTATAAGATCGTAAATTCTGTTAAGCTTTCTTATATGACCTATCACATTTTTATAATCCGAAGAAGCGGACGCTTCATATTCCCAATCCGAATCCGCCACCAAATCATAGGCGCTGCGCAGGGTTTTATTTTTAAGATGCAGGGTCAGTCTGCTTTTATTCAGCTCAAGCTCAAATGACGGTATATAATTCCCGAAATACCTGTATCCGAATAAGCTTGCACTTTCAGTATTTACCACAGCTTCAATATTCTCACTTTCTCCAATAACACTGCCTCTGAGTGCCAGCAAATACGCATCCTGATACAACAGACATCTCCCGTAAAAATAGAATGTCACGTGCATAATAAAAATGACCAGAAAAAATGTGAGAGGAATCAATACGCAGGCCTCCACTGTTAAATATGCATCCAGGTACTTTTTCTCATATCTGCACAAAGCTTATAACTCCCATTGAATATGCCAAAAACGGAATGAACGGTATTCCCGTTTTTCTGTCGGCTTTTTTAAATATCAATAAAAAAATCGAAACTACGGCGCTTAGAAAAAACGCAAGCATCATGGCGGATATTAAATTTCCAAATCCGAACACAGGTCCCGTTGCGATCAGCAAAAGCCCGTCTCCCAGCCCTACAGACCTCATGCTTATAAGGCTTATCGCAACCAGCAAAAGCCCCGGTGCAAGACTTAGAAGAATACTTAATATGCTTTCCTCTTCTGCAAATACCGATATTATTGAATAAACCATTGAAAATGACGCTGAAAGAAATATCAGATATAAGGGTATTTGTTTTTTATAAAGATCATAGATACTGCAAATAAAAAGTACACTAAAACTCAAAAGCAAAAATACCATTTCTCCTCCTAATGTTTTTTTCCGCACTTGCTGCATTCATGCCTTCCGCCCACCTCACTCAAATAAACAGCCTGTATTTCTCTATATATTTTGGAACAATTTTCCTTTGAATGATATCTGTTTCCATAATCAGTAATAAACACATGCGTTCCGCTTACAAATGCTCCGCAGGCTTCGCAGGGATAATACATGGCACCGGATTTGTTACGCTTGGAGCTTATATTGCCGAAATCTGTACTGCTTACCGTCGGCTTCAAATATGTACAAGCTATGTCTCTGTGGTAAGCGCTGCCGGTCTGAGTTATATATACAATTTCCTCAGTCCCTGCATCATAATCTTCGGATATTTTTCCTTCCGCATATCCCAGCCACGCATGTGAAAAATATCTTATCTCCATGGGTATTGACAATATTTTACCGGGGATAAAAAACGGCTCTATGCTGTATCTTGCTATTATGTCTATTGAATAATTTTCGCTGTACGGCGTTTCAAATAAAAAATTTATTCCCGATATTCCGCCTGCAATCGAACCGTCTCCCGCCAGATTTTCTCTGATATATTCTCTTGCTCTTGTACTTGCATAGAGGTGGCAGGCTGCGGATGTAAAGCCTTCGGCATCGGGGCTTAACTCTTTAGCCATATCCTCATTTGCAATTTCAGATATGAATTTCGCATCAAAGGCAAGAACGGCTGTTTCTCTTCCCGCCTGATGAAGTGCCGCCTGCAATACGCTTTGTATTCTCAATGCCTCGAAAATACTCATCAACGAAAGCATTGCAAACATAAAAAAGGGAAGTATCAAAGCCGCCTCCAAAGTAACCGAAGCCGGCTGCGACGTCCTCTTTAGGATTGTCACTATTCGGAGAGACTGTATTTTTATTATTTTTTGTTTTCTATCCAAAAAGGACATCGCGGCGAACTTCGGCATATTACTCCCCGTCTCTGCTGTTGTAGCCTATTTCCTTTACTTTTATAGATCTGTAATCCACGGAGCTTTCAAAAGCTATGTTTGCAGTGGCGGACTCCATGCAGCCGTCTATTTGAAAATTTTCATTCCCTTTTGTTTGTCTTATATCCATTTCCATTATGTCCATCAAACGATAGATCTTTTCACGATACCCCGTTGTCAGCAGCAGCATTGCAAGATACTCCGTATAATCAAGCCCTTTACCCGAAGTTTTATCATCGAAAAAAGGCATTTGGAGTTTACCGGTTTTCCAACTGTCCTTATCCTTTACAAGCGGAACCTTTCCTCCCTTAAAGAGTATGTTCATATCGGAAATACTTTCCGAAAAGCTCCATGAAAGCAGTACGGCATTCTTTACTATCCCCTCAAGTGAGGGTTCAAGACATAACAGTGCAACTGCAGCTCCGATAGTTTCGGCAACCGTACATTTTTCTCTGTCATTAACTATGTAGGCAAAATTGGATGCCTCTCTCCAAAAAAATATGGTTGCCGCAACCTCTGAAAGATTTGCTTTATCGGAGCCGTTTCCGGCACAAATATACTCAACCTGATATTTCAGAAGCGACCCTTCATTTTCTTTTGAATATCTGCCGCATTTTTGAAGTATATACATATCTATCAGCAGCATTTCTTTTATAGACGCTTTGGAATTTCGAACATTTTTATTTCCATGCATGAGATTTCTTTTAGATGCAAGCTTCGACAGATCACAGCTTACGGAAGATATCGACGACATATCGGGATGACATATTTCCAGCAGTCCTTTACCCGCAGTCTGTTTTATCTCTTCAATTATAGGAGCCTCCTCCGATAATTTTTCTTTGCCCTCATCATTGATATATAAGTCCAATTCATTTAAATTGTTCCGTCTTTTTTCCTCAATGTCCGTTGTGTCATAAGATTTTTCCTTTAACACACCGACATTTTCATAAGCTTCACCAATATAGGAATTCGAGCCGTACAGGCACATATATTTTAGAATCTGATCTCTGAAGACCTCGCCGTCTCCGTCCACTGCAAGTCTGTAACTGCTTATATCAACATCGACGCAGTTAACACTCACAAGAGAAGTTCTGTTCATAAGCCTTCCTGACATGCTCAGCCTTAAATTTTTATCCGCATACTCTTTTATTCTTTCTTTTACATTTTCAATTTTAGGCTCACCGCTTTTATAAGACGTATCAAGCAGCAACAATCCGAATCTGTCAAAAAGCTCCTTATGATATTCTCCGAGAACCGCCTCATTGCAAATTTCGACTGTGGCTTCGGCTCTAAGATTCGAGTACCCCATACCGGCACTTTTAAACAGCACCAATATGAAGCTCAATAATATTCCCATAATAAGAGAAACGGAAACTGTAATATATGCACCGGCTTTTTTATTTATATATACCTTCAGCATCTTTTACTATCTGTCCTATAACATTGCCAACCAGACCCTTTATCTGCTTCTGAAAAACGGCAACCAGACCTACAAGAACAATTATTATCAGTACAATTTCTATGGTTCCCATTCCCGACTCGTCTTTTCCGAAATTCAAAAGTCTTACTCTGAATTTGGCTGCCAAAAGTGCCGCCCTTTCTTTGAATCCGTCTCTCAATTCATAACCCGAATACCTCATTTTTTCCAAAGTGCTCATACTTTTTCCTCCTTATATTTTTTAAAATTTTTTGATGTTTTTCATATGGAATAATATGAAAAATAAACTATCCTGAATCAAAAGCTCCTGAATGCAGGAATCATGATCAGCGCCATAACCGTTCCGAGCATTATCATCATAGGAAGCATAAGCTTTATCGACGCCTGTTCAGCTCTTATCCTCGCATTATCCAAACGCTTGATTCCGGCTTCCCTTGCCTCATTCATCAAAAGCTCCTTCAATTTGCTCTGCCCCTTTCTAAGATTTTGAGTGAGAATGGAGACCAGCCTCGAATATTCCTGCAAACCGCAGGAGGCTGAAAACAGCAGATACGCTTCTTCCTCCGATTGACCTCCATCCATAGCTCTGACCATCCTGCAAATCTCTTCATATAAATATCTTTTTTTATCATCTTTACATGATGACGCTCTATAATCTTCGGCAAGTTTTTCAAATATGCCTCGTATCGTAAGTCCGGCGCCCAAATACAGTACAATTTTTGATACGAAGAAGGGATAATCATACCTAAGCTCTTCATTTCTCTTTTTCAGCTTTTCCTTCAAAGAGCTGTCAGGTAAAAAATAAACCGCTGCGCCTGCCGCAATAACCGGAATTAAAATAAGCAGACTGTTATCCCCGGTAAAGCTCTTCCACTTAATCTCTTTTCCTGCGATAATATCCGGAAGTATGATTTCTTCTGAATATTCGCTGCTTTTATCCGCTTCGTTCAAGGCATTTTCGATTTCATAATGAAGCAATTCTTCTCCGTAAAGACTTTTTTTGAAAACATTCACATATATTTCCTGTTCAAAAATCTTTCCATTGTACTTATATTCCGCACAGAGTGTGACCTCTCTTCCATCCTCAAAATCTTCTATGCTGCTTGTATCAACTTCTCCATAAGAATTTACAAGCTTGTAATCGCCGGATCTCCAACTTATCGAAAAAGGATATCCTTCTATTTTTTTTACAAGTCTTAAATTATTTTCTACCTGCGACAACGATTTGTTGTCACCTATAATTAAGTCAAATATTTTATATGACGCCTCTTCAAACAAAGCTTTAATCTCATCGTCGGTATATATCCTTGGAGTTATTTCAAGCTCATAGCTTCCCAGTTCGTTTCCGTCCTTTTCAGCTGCAATAAGGGTTTTGGATTTCTTTACGCTTTTATCTCTTGACAAAGTGCTTACTTCACCGTTTATATTTTCCACATAACCGCTTACGGAAATTATTACCGCCAATATCAGTCCGCCTAACAGGACTTCAATAAGTCCTTTTATCTTATTTATATAGTACGTCTCCTCTTTACATCCGCCTGAACTTTCAAGCCTGGATAGCGCAGATCTTATATTCTCCGGACAAATTTTTCTGTTTTTCGCCATAAACTTGTAGAATATAAACGCTGAAATTTTATAAAAAAAGCCTTCTACTCCGCTTTTATCCGTTTTTATGCGCTTTGCTTTATTGAATAAAAAGCAAAGACCTGTTAATGCGGATATCAGCAAAACCGAGCATATATACAGTGAAATATTATTGTTCATTACCGCAGCCCCCATGACCATGTGTAAAATTTCATACTTCTATCAAAACAATCCTTTCAATCATCATGCAGGAAAGCACATATACCGCAAGAATCACGGTCATAAATATGTTACCGAAAAGATTGTGATACAAAACAGAAAAATATCCCTTATTTGTAACTGTAATGTAGAAAATAATGAATATGGGGATAAGCTCCATCACTCTTGATTCAAGCCTTTTGGAGCTTAGCCTGACTCTTATCTGCTGTTCCGTCTCCATTCTTTCAGAAATGACAACTGCGGTGTCTGAAATGATCTTTATTATATTTCCGCCACTTCTTTTTGATAATGAAAACACCTCCGAGAATTCCTTTATATCAATGTTCCCGCTTCTTTGAGCAAATTTTTTTATAAGCTCCTCCAGAGTGATTCCGCTTTTCATTCCCTTGCAGATAGTCGTGAGTTCTTCATATATTCCGCTCTTTTCTCCATACAGCATTTCCATATCCTTTACGGCTTCAATAAAAGCATTTTCCACCGAATATCCCGCTTTCAAATTCGCCGCAACGCTTATAATTGCGTCCTTAAACTGCATGCCTATTTCTCTTATTTTCTCCCTTTGTCTTTTCTTACGCTGAAACAAAATATTTACAAAAATAAGCGGTGAAAATATCAATGAAATCAAAAATGAATCATAGAATAATTTTGAAACAACCGAGATTATGACGGCGGCTGCAGAAATCGCACCTATATCAGCTTTTGTCAGCTTAAATTCCGACACCCTTTGCAATAAGCTTTGTACGGTTTCGAATTTCGTTTTCTTTTTCCCAAACGACTTTGATGCTTCCGTTTTCAAAAACGCCGTTTTCTTTAAATTTATATAGGGTATTTGTTTTAATTTTTTCAGCCGAGTCATACATATCACCTATAATTTCAACTATTTCCAGGACCTTCCTCGATCCGTCTCTCAGCCTGCCGAGGTGTACTATTATATCTATGCCTCCCGCCACCTGACCCCGCGCGGCAAGGAGCGGTATATCCATCCCCATCAAAAACATGGTCTCCAATCTGGTAAGCATATCGGATGCCGAATTGGCATGTCCCGTAGACATCGAGCCGTCATGTCCGGTATTCATAGCTTGCAGCATATCGATAACTTCGGCTCCTCTCACCTCTCCGACAATTACCCTGTCAGGTCTCATTCTGAGAGAGCTTTTTATCAGATCCCTTATGGTAATTTCTTTACAGTCTTCTATCTGTTGTTTTCTTGTCTCCATTTTTACTATGTTGGGAATGTGGGTTATCTGTAATTCCGCATTATCCTCAATCGTAATTATTCTTTCATCAGCCGGAATAAAGTCGGATAAGGCATTTAAAAAGGTTGTTTTTCCGCTTCCCGTACCGCCTGAAATAAATATGTTGTAGCCCGATATCACAAGCTTCTTTATAAATTCGGCAACCTCAAGGCTAAGTGCATTTAAGTCAATGAGCTTATCCATGGTAATTCTCTCATTCGGAAATCTCCTTATAGTAATTGCGGGACCGTTTAATGCAACCGGCGAAAGCACAATATTTACTCTTGCCCCCGACTTTAATCTTGCGTCCGCTATGGGATTTGCTTCATTTACGCTTCTGTTGCAGCCCGCCACTATCTGCTGTATAACGTCCTCAAGCTTTGATCTTGAAGAAAAGCTGTCCTCGTATCTTTTTATCTGCCCCAGTCTCTCCACAAAAATATCATCGGGACCGTTTACCATTATTTCCGTGACATTTTCATCCTCCAGAAGCGGTTGTAATACATCAAGCTCCCTTATTGAAGAAAAAACCTCTTTTCTTAACCGCCTTCTTTCAATCACATTAAGCGGCTTATCAGAGCAAAAGCTTTTGATTTCAGCATCAATGATTGAATACAATTCTTCATCTCCCGTTTCTCTCGAAAGGTCAATCAACTGTAAAACATTATTTTTTATTTCCTGTACGCCGGATCTTGTTTTCTCTTCCGTATTCAATATAATTCACCCTGTTTTATAGATAACAAGACTCTCCTAAATGTAGAATTCCGATTATAGAATTTAAGATTTAAAAGATTTTCAGATGCGACTTAAGATAATAAGGATTAGGAGAGCCTTGATAGTTAATGTTGCTGATTGCTGATTGCTGATTGCTGATTGCTGATTGCTGATTGCTGATTGCTG
>CAUVOD010000051.1:0-15074 GCA_963553525.1 uncultured Lachnospiraceae bacterium
AGGTATTCCAAAAGGCTATAAAAAAATTTCTTTAAAAACATATCCCCCCACCCGGCTTGTGACATAGTGCAGAGATTGTTAAAATAATGGTGTAGTTACTAAATACATAAATTAATGTAGTTATGTATTTAGAAGTGATACTTACCAATATTTAGAAAGGGGTTATGAATATAAAAGACGAAAGAGAAGACTTGAAGCAAAATGTGATTTCAAACAATGAAGATCCGGAAAAAATTGATATCTTTGATGATGCAGAAGTCGTAGATATCGCATTTAGTATTCATGAGCCGCGTCCAAATTAAATGAGAGTAAAGGTGCAGTGGTATTGTCACTGCACCTTTTTGCTTTGTATGGAGAATATTATATGCAATTACTAGTCTTAAATGGTATGTGTGACGTGCTTAGTTCGGATGAAAAACACATTTTTGTGGATAATAAAAACTCAAAATATATTAGAGTTAATAAGTCGCCTGAACTTGATTATGTAATTTCTATTTTGAGAACAGGGGTGTTTACCGAGAATGATGTTTTTGAAAAAATTAAGCAAGAGAATCTTAATTGGACAACAGCAAAAAACATTTTAGAATTTCTCGTAAGTAAGGGGATAATAGAACTTCGAGAAACAGTATTGAAATTAAAGAAAAATAATATATTACAGGGCAAATCTGTCTGAGTGTTATATAGTCAAGCAATACAGAATAAGTAAACTCTTGAATTTGAGCTAAAGGTGAGATGATATGTTATATCGAAAAGGTGTATGCCATGCATCATATTATGAGATAACTCAAATCAAACGAGCAGGAAAATTTTCAATTGTTATACTGCTTTGTACACTTTTTTTATCGGTTTCAAATTTCATTTTTTCGTTCATGCTACAAAAAAGTATAGACTCGGCTTTACAAGGAAAACTGGACACATTTTTTAAGGCTGGAAGTATATTTTTAATAGCATCAATTTTATATGGTATATGTTTCTATTTTTGTAATCAATATAAAGAGAGGTTACGTCAAGCAACAGCACAACAATTAAAGGTGAGGTTGTTGGAACATTATTTATCCCTTTCAATGAAGGAAATATTTACATTAAAGCAAGGCGAAGTATTGACTATAATAATGGAAGATGCCGATAAACTTGCGGGATTTGTATGTGATATTGCAATACCGCTTTCGCAATTGCTTCTAACAGTCAGTGTCGGAGCGGTATATGTTGCATGGTACTCTTGGCAGATATTGATTACCGTTACACTATGTAGTGTTGTATTCTATTTTGTAAATACAATTTTACTTGGACATATTCGTTATTCTTTTTCTAAATTACAAAATATAACTGAGTGTCAGAAAGATTTTTGGGTTGATTGGCATGAAAATATCGCAGTTATAAAGATTTTTTCTATGGATATAGCATTGAGTGCTATCTATGAAAAACTGTTCTTCCGAAAAAAAAATGCAGCAATATATCATTCCGTGAATAAGGCTAAGGGAAAAGCATACTCAGAAGGAACGATTCTTTCAATTGAGTTTTTGGTGTTGGTAATAGGTGTGTTTTTGGTTAAAACAGCATCACTTACATTAGGAGCTTTAATTGGGGTATGGAATGCCTCAATCGGAACATTTGTCTATCCTATGATGGATATACCGGATATTTTAGCACAGTATGCTGAAACGAATGCATCCTACCAACGGATATATATGTTCTTAGCTAAAGAGCGTGAAAAACATGTTGATGATTGTATGGATGAACCTTTTGAAGATGCACAACTTATTGTCCGACAGGTATCTTTCCAGTATCATGAAAATAAGAAGATTTTGCATGATGTGAATTTTTCAGTTCAAAAAGGTGACATCATTGAAATCAGGGGTGAAAGTGGTGTAGGTAAATCAACACTTATCAAGTTGCTGTTACAAATGCTCAAGCATCAACAAGGTGAGATTTTTTTAAGAGATGCTGCTACAAACAGAAAAAGCCGAAACCTTCGTGAGCATATTGCATATGTTCCTCAAGGTAACTCGCTTTTTAAAGCAACACTTTATGAGAATCTTCTAATGCAAACGGTTTTCCCTACTGTAGAGCAACAAGAACAAATACAGAGTTTATGTGAAGAATTGGGGCTATTGCAGTATATCAATACCTTGCCCAGAAAGTTTCAAACAGTTGTTGGAGACGATACAGATTTTTCCGTTGGACAAGCGCAACGTTTGGCTATTATTCGTGCTATTTTGAGAAAATGCGAATTCATATTGTTAGATGAGCCGTTTTCGGCATTAGATAGACAAAATGTCGAGAGGATCACTCAGTTATTGAATCGTTTAAGGAAAGATAGAGGTTTGCTTATAGTTACACATCGTGATATACCGGGTCTCTGTGTTACTAAAAAATTATATCTGGAAAGGGGGAAATTACATGCATCAAAAGTGTAAACAGCTTTATTATGTATGGGAAATTTATAAAAAGTTTTCTTTTTCCAGTGGGGCACAGATCTGTTTAATAACTCTTGATCTTGTCGCCAAGGGGACTAAGTTAATTTTGGCATATGTATATTTATACTTGTTTGAGCATATAGAGAAACTCTCTTTTAAAAGGGTATTTTTTATTGGAATACTTACCTTGCTTACAATTGCTGTTTGTCAGGTTGCGTTGTTATCGTACCACAAATTGTACGAGCAATGCTTTCAAAACAAATTGTTGGAAATACATAATAATTTATTTGCAGCACATGAATACACACGTTTATCCTGTTTAGAAAATTATAAAAGTGGTAAGTGGCTATCACTTATGGGAACTGATGCACAAGTATGTGCCGGAATTTTTGGTAATACTATCGTTCCCTTGATGCGAGGAATTATATTGTTTATCGGTGCGCTATTTATGGGAATTTTTATCTCACCGATCATGATGCTAATTGTGTTAGCCTGTTCAATGACATCAGGTTTTTTAATGAAATATTTACAAAATAAAATCTTTTCGGCATACGAGGAAAAATCAGCAGGAAAAGATGTTGTGCAAAGTAGTTTGTTAGGGTTAATAGATATGGTTGAAACTATCAAATCATATCAATATGAGAGAAAAAGTGCACAAGGTTTTTCCAGTATATATGGACATTTTGCAGAAAAATCAATTGCCGCCGCTAAAAATGCAAACTTACTAGTTGCAACTAGTATAGGTAGCGGTTTTACTATTAGCACTCTATGGATGGTTATTGGCATATTTAGCATTTTGAAAGGCTCATTGACTATAGGTGCTTTTTCTGCATTTATGATGTTAAGTGATTATTTTAATTGGCCTTTTTTCAATGTTCCAACATTATTTGCAGGTGCGATAGAATCCATGGTGTCTTATGACCGGTTATGTGAGTTTCAAGCTATGGATAAGGAAAGCAAAAGTGAAAATATCTATACTGAAACTGGTACACGATTAGAACTTTGTAATGTGAACTTTTCCTACAACAAAACGATTCCTGTGATACATGGACTGAACTACAAAATTACCAAAGGTCAGAAAGTTGCTCTTATTGGTGAAAGTGGTGCGGGAAAATCTACTCTTGTAAAACTGATGTTAGGATTATATTATCCTGACAGCGGGGAAGTATCTGTATTTTGTGGAGAAAAGCGATTGCAAGGACAAAGTATCCAAGACAGTATTTCCTATGTGCCTCAGACTCCTAGCTTGTTCAACGCTACCGTTGTAGAGAATATTCAACTGGGAAATCCGAAAGCAAGTATTGAAGATATAGAGAGAGCGGCAAAGATTGCTTGTGCGCATGATTTTATTGTTAAATTACCGGATGGCTATCAAACACTTGTGGGAAACAGCGCACAAATTAAACTTTCAGGTGGACAGATACAACGTATTGCTCTGGCTAGAGCTCTGGTAAAACAATCGTCTATTTATATCATGGATGAGATTACTTCAGCATTGGACTCTGAAAACGAAAGTAAAGTAATACATAATCTTATATCTTTGCCACAAACGATGATTTTTATTGCACATAAGCAGGCATTAATTGATGCTTGTGACACAGTGATTCAGCTTACTAAGCCAGTTGTTTCGGTATAATGTGTATAATGTATTATTAACGTTATTGGAGCAAAAATAGAAAATACTAAAAAATGCCGCTTTTGATTGCTACGGTATTTTTACTATATTAATATTATTTTTAATTAAAAAGTATTTTAACCATTTATCAGAGGTTAGGTGAACAGGCGAAGTCGTAATGTTGCCTAAAATATCAGAAAAAAATTTCTTTAAAAACATATCCCCCACCCGGCTTGTGACATAGTGCAGAGATTGTTAAAATAATGCAGGATGTATGGGCAATAATGCCGGGAGGCGTTAAAACTTCCTCATGGCAGGTCGATACTTGCCGGGAGGGAGTTTTTTTGTGGATGAAGAGGTTTTTGACGCCGCGGCAGACGGAAATAGACGGAGCATAATTATTTGTCTGCTTGCCGTCATCACTCTTGCCTTGGCTTTTGGCTGTATATTTGTGGGCTCCTCCCGGATGACGATAGGGGAGTGTTTTGAAGCTCTTTTAAAAAAAGGAACCGCCGCGCAAATCAGAATCATCTGGAATATTCGTATACCCCGTACATTTGCGGCTGTGATTGCGGGAGCCGGTCTTTCTATTTCCGGACTGTTAATGCAAACAAATCTTAACAATCCCATGGCTTCGCCGTCCACCCTGAGAGTATCGAATGCGGCTGTTTTTGGAGCCAATCTTTCCATTATTGCTTTTGCCGGCGGATTTTTGTCCACCGGTAACAATCTGTCCGATTATACGGCAGGCGCAAAGCGTTTCCAACGGTCTTATGGCGGCGGAAGAGCTGTCAAAGCTTTTCGGAAAATATCTGGAAGTGACTGCGGTAATTTCCGATGAGCGAATGTATCAGGTGGTGGGAAAGGCTGTTTAGGCTTTATCTTACGTAAGCAACGAGTTTACCCTGATTTACGCGAGCAATGAAGCCAAAAAACCTTGGCAGATGTCGCGGTAACGATAGGTTACACTAGCGATGAAACCAAGGTTTCGAGCTTGTTTGAGCTTGATCAATGACGCCGGAGCTTGCTCCGGCATCATTGATTGGAGACCTCCCCTTGGCGAATTCCGCAGTTTAAGGTTTCTGAAAAACAGGGTACATACTTTTGCCGGGTTTTTTATATGACTTGTATTTTACTTAGCTTGGTCCTGTATGTTATTTTTAAGTATCGTACTTATATAATTTCCTTTTTTTCGGTTTATGCAGGCGGTTGCATAGGTCATAGGAGCTATATATACCTCGCCCCTGTATGACGGATCCGTCAAAACGGGCATACTGTAATAAGCGTTCTTTTTATTTTTTAAATCAATATACCATTTACCGCCGAGGTGTTTTCTGAATGTTTCTCCGATATATACAGTCAGATAATCCAACATTTTTTTATCATCAATCAATTTTTTAATATCGTCATAATTGGCTAAAATCCAGCCTTCCAATTTATCCAACGACTCAAGGCTGTAATCCAATGTCAGATTTTGCTCTTTTGCAAATTCTTCCGTGAAAAAATCCATTTTAAAATCAATAAGAATGAGCCATTCCTGAAAATTTTCCTGTGTATAAGCCATTATTTGTCTCCTTCATATACCGCATATCTCTTTCTCAAACCATATGTTTCCGGTTTTATTTTGCATATATTGTATGCAGAATATTCCGGATTTTATAATAGTTTTATTTACAGAGACAGGGTCATCTTATCATATTTATCAAATTCATCCGAATCCGTTTCACCTTGTCGATTGCATCCCGCACTTGGATTTTTGCGTCGTGAATACGGTTTTGAACCATCCAGTCGGCAATAAAGCCGTCAAAGAAGTAGTCTGCAAAGGAAAGAAAATCCGATGTGTCAAAATTAAGATCGATTTCACGATCCACGTCCGCCAGTTCTTTACTGAACCTTTGAAGGGCACGCCTTGCCTCTGTCACATCCTCTTCGGCGCTGTTCATTTTTTTGCGCTTAATCAATGTCGCTATGATTCCTCCGCCGAGCATATCGAAAATACCCCAATTCCTTGCGCTGTTTAAGTGTTTTTCCGCACTGCCGAGACATTCCAGGGCGTAGTCCGCAGCCTGTACGGCTTCATTTATTTCCTTGTTAAAATCCATTTGTGTTCCTTTCGCAGCTTTCGATTATTTTATCTGCATTTTACTCATTCGAACTTTTATAGTCAATATATGTTCCGTGCAGAAGTAAGTAAAGAATACAAAGCGTTTTTATATAAAAATTTCGCTTTCGGCTCTTCTTTGATAGCTGTTTTCAAGCATTTTTTTATGTGAAAGAAAATCCGGATCGTCAAAATATTTGGCATGATTGTCGCATATCTTTATACATGCCTGACATTTGATGCAGAGTCCCGGAACTTCGGAAGTATTTTCTTTCGAAATGGCTTCCATTGGACAGATTGCGGCGCATTTTCCACAGACTCTGCATAAGGAAAGATCCGTTTTCGGCTTTGCTTTTAAGAATTTGGCGGGGCTGTTGTCCTCTTTGAGCGGAGTGTAGTAAGGAGCTATTTCCTCTCTGCCCGTTATAGTTACCGGAGCCCGATTTTTTATCCCCCTGCCGTATATGGCTGAGAATTTTTCAGAAAGAGCTTTCAGCAAATCATAATCCGACTCGTCGGGTCTATTTTGCCCTATATCTCCGAAGCTGTGATTACAGCAGACTGCGGCAGCCCCTACCACTATAAAACCGTTTTTAGAAAGCTCCTTGACAAGCTCCGTAAGAGAGGAGTCGAAGTTTCTGTTTCCGAATGTGACTACGGCGACTGCGGGAGTATTATTTCCTTTAAAAAGACTTTGCACGAATGGAAGAACCTTGTTGGGTACCCTGCCCGCAAATGTCGGAACGCCGAATACCACTATATCCTCAGAAGTATATAATCGCTCTTTTACACGGCTCGAAGGCTGTGTAAAATTGTCATATCTTATAGAGATGTCAAGATTTTGACCGATATAGTCGGAAAGTGTCCTGACGATCTTTGCACTGTTTCCCGTAGCGGAAAAATAAACTCCATGTACCATATACAGCCCTCACTATATATTTTGTCCGTGTAAGACGGTTTTATGTAAAAATTACCGAAAACATCTTCTTTATCAAATTAAAACAACGGTTTCAGTGACTTTGCGGAGCGTATTGCAAAACATCGGTACAGCATGATTTTGATATGTCGGATGTATATTATAGCTTAGCAAAAGCCTGCCATGGATACATGATATTTTTCAGAGAGACGGTCAGTCAATATTAACTTACGAAACCTTGATATCCTCCCCGTCGCTCATGCTGTCATTTTTTTCAATAGGATTTTCCATAGAGGTGATTTTTCTCTGAGCGCTTGTCAGCATAAGCTTGATCCGGTTAAGCTGGTTGACCTCCGATGCACCCGGATCGTAGTCTATCGGCACGACATTGGCGGCGGGATAGCGCCTTCTAAGCTCCTTTATTACCCCCTTGCCCACAATGTGATTGGGAAGACAGCCGAAGGGCTGGGTACACACGATATTGGGAGCGCCCTCTTTTATGAGCTCCACCATTTCGGCAGTCAAAAACCAGCCCTCACCCGTTTGATTTCCTATTGAAACTATGGGTCTTGCAAATTCCGCAAGCTTATAGATATTGGTGGGAGCATCGAAGTGCCTGCTTTTTTCAAACGCCTTTCTTGCCGCTCCTCTTAAATAATCTATTCCCCATATTCCTATTCTTGACAGGAGAGCCGAATATCTTGAGGTTCCAAGCTCATCTGCCTTATATATCTGATTGTAGAAGCAGTATTGCATAAAGTCCACCAGATCGGGGACAACCGCTTCCGCTCCTTCTCTTTCCAGAAGCTCAACCAGATGATTATTGGCGGCGGGCGCAAATTTTACAAGTATTTCACCGACTACGCCAACCCTCGGCTTGACCTGATCCGTTATGGGGATATTGTCGAAATCTTCGATTATTTTTTTACAAAGAGCGTTGAACTGTCTGAAACCGGTCTTTTTATCTGTAAGAAAGGAAATGACCTCCTTTTTCCATTTCTCGTGCATCTCATTAACCGAGCCTTCAACCTGCTCATAAGGCCGCATTCTGTATACGCATTTCATGAATATATCGCCGAAAATAGCCGCATATGCTGCTCTTACCATGAGAGGAACGGTAAGCTTGAAGCCCGGATTTTCTTCCAGCTTCGACATATTTATGGACACTACGGGCACCTGCTCCATATTGGACTTTTTAAGGGCTCTTCTTATAAAGCCTATATAGTTGGTCGCTCTGCAGCCTCCGCCTGTCTGACTCATAAGTACCGCAACCCTGTTGAGATCATATTTTCCGGAATGAAGCTCGTCCATAATCTGACCGACTACCCACAGTGAGGGGTAGCAGGCGTCGTTGTTTACGTATTTTAAGCCCATGTCTATCGCATTGTGATTGTCATTTTGCATAACCACAAAATTATAGCCCTGAGATTTAAAAGCGTGTTCCACAAGGTCGAAATGTATAGGAGACATTTGCGGGCAGAGAAGAGTGTAATTTTCCTTCATCTCCTTTGTAAAAATAACCCTGTCAAATGCCGTGGAAGCGGGTTCTTCAACATATATTCCCTTGTACTTTTTATCCCGTTCACGAATTGCGGCAAGCAGGCTTCTCACACGTATGCGGGCTGCTCCGAGGTTATTAACCTCGTCGATTTTAAGAACCGTATATATTTTGTCCGAGCCGTTCAATATATCCTGAACCTGATCCGTGGTAACGGCGTCAAGACCGCAGCCGAAGGAGTTAAGCTGTATGAGATCGAGATCGTTTCTGGTTCTTATATAGGCTGCCGCCGAATAAAGCCTTGAATGGTACATCCATTGGTCGGAGACCACAAGCGGTCTTTCGGGCTCCTCAAGATGTGAGATACTGTCCTCGGTAAGAACCGCAACTCCGTAAGAGGCTATCATCTCGGGTATTCCGTGATGTATTTCCGGGTCTATATGATAAGGACGTCCTGCAAGGACTATGCCGTGCTTATGATTTTCCTCCATCCATTTAAGAGTTTCCTCGCCTTTTTTGCGGACATCGTCTCTTGCACAGGTCATTTCCAGCCAACCGCTGTAACATGCCGTTACAATTTCATGCTCATCGATATCGGGAAAAGCCTTGATTAAAGAGTCGGTAACCGTTTTAAGATCCGTAAACGCCATAAAGGGGTTACGTATTTTTGCGTTTCCTTTTGTTATTTCCTCGACGTTGTTTTTTATATTTTCCGAATAGGATGTCACCATGGGGCAGTTGTAGTGATTGTTGGCTCCCTTAACCTCCATTCGCTCATAAAAGAGAGAAGGATAGAAAATAAAATCCACATCGGCTTTCTGAATAAGCCATTCCACATGCCCGTGGGCTATTTTCGCAGGATAGCACTCGGATTCCGAAGGAATGGATTCGATACCCATTTCATAAATTTTCCTTGTGGACACCGGCGAAATGACTACCCTATATCCAAGCTTTGTAAAAAATGTGTGCCAGAAAGGGTAGTTTTCATATATATTCAAGACTCTGGGTATACCGACCGTTCCTCTTTTCGCCTCGTCCTTTGAAAGGGGCTTGTAGTCAAAGACCCGTTTTAATTTATATTCGAAAAGATTCGGTATATCGCTCTTTTTCTTAGGAAGTCCGAGACCTCTTTCGCAGCGGTTTCCGGTGATGAATTGACGACCTCCCGAAAATTTATTAACGGTTAAACGACAATTATTTGTGCATAAACCGCACATCGCCATGCCCGATGTATACTCCAGGGCATCTATGTCTCTGAAGGGGAGCATGGTTGTCTTGTAGGAGGTATCCTCATAGAAGCGGTTTCGGGCAATAAGCGCGGCTCCGTAAGCGCCCATTATTCCGGCTATATCCGGTCGGGTAACTTCGCAGCCCGCAGTTTTTTCCAAGGCTTTTAAAACGGCGTCATTATAAAAGGTTCCTCCCTGAACCACTATATTTTTTCCGAGCTGAGAAGCGTCTGATACCTTTATAACCTTAAAAAGAGCGTTTTTTATGACGGAATAGGCAAGACCCGCGGAAATATCCGAAACGGGAGCTCCCTCCTTCTGAGCCTGCTTTACATTTGAATTCATAAAAACGGTGCAGCGAGTTCCGAGATCTATGGGGCTTTCGGCAAAAAGAGCCTCCTTTGCAAAGTCCTTTACATTAAAGCCAAGCCCCCTTGCAAAGGTTTCTATGAAGGATCCGCAGCCCGCAGAGCATGCTTCGTTGAGCTGAACCGAGTCTACCGTATTATTTTTTATGCGGATACACTTCATGTCCTGACCGCCTATATCCAAAATACAGTCGACATCGGGGTCAAAATGAGATGCGGCTGTAAAGTGGGCTACGGTTTCAACCTCGCCGTCGTCGAGCTTCAACGCCGATTTTAACAGAGCTTCTCCGTAGCCTGTGGAGCAGGAGCGTTTGATGGCGGCTCCCTTGGGAATGAGTCTGTACATTTCACGTATGGATTTGATTGCACACTTTATGGGGTTTCCCTCGTTGCTTGAGTAAAATGAATATAGGAGATTACCCTCATCATCGACCAGAGCGCACTTGGTCGTAGTGGAGCCCGCATCTATACCGAAGAAAATATTTCCCTTATATTTTGTTAAATCGTTTGTTTTTACACGATATTCTGATTGCCTTTTTATAAAGCTCTTATAATCCTCTTCATCGGCAAACAGGGGATCAAGCCTTGTTATCTCCGATGCCACGCTTATCTTTCCGGACAGTCTTTCCATAAGATACTTAAAGGAAATAAGACCGTAGGTACCCGTACCGGACTTGATTTCGTCGAGCTCCGTATCTCCGCAGGAGCAATCTCCTCCCGGATGACAGGAGGCTCTTGATTTGCTGTATTTCAAGCTGCTCTTTCGGGCGTTTATGATATCGTCCGCCGTGAGAGCGCTGCCGATCGCCGCAAAAAGATGAGCCTTATCGGAGATTACGGTATGCTCCTCGTCCAACTTTAAGGATCTGATAAAGGCTGCTCTCAATTCAGACAGAAAAAATAAGGGCCCGCCCAAAAAGGCTATGTGTCCTCGTATCGGCTTGCCCTGTGCAAGACCTGAAATAGTCTGGTTCACTACAGCCTGAAAGATGGAAGCCGCAAGATCTTCTCTTGCCGCACCGTCGTTTATAAGCGGTTGTATATCCGATTTTGCAAAAACACCGCAGCGTGCAGCTATGTTGTATATGCTTTTGTATTCCTTGGCAAGCTCGTTAAGACCGGAAGCGTCAGTTTGCAGAAGGGAAGCCATCTGGTCGATAAATGACCCCGTACCTCCGGCACAAATGCCGTTCATGCGCTGTTCAACGCTTCCGTTCTCGAAGTATATGATCTTGGCATCCTCGCCGCCAAGCTCGATTGCAACATCGGTTTGAGGAGCAAGAGCCTTAAGAGCGGTTGAAACCGCTATAACCTCCTGATTGAAAGGAATATTTAAAGCTGCGGATAGTGAAAATCCGCCCGATCCCGTGATTACGGGGAAAATTTGAGCTTCGTCATCACGGCCCGCTGCTTCATAGGCTTTGTTAACAAGCTCAAGAAAGGTCTCCTTGATGTTTGCAAAATGCCTCTTATAATCTGAAAATATCAGCTCGTCCTTATCGTCAAGCAATGCAAGCTTGACGGTGGTGGATCCTATATCCACTCCAAGACGATAGCTCCCCTTTAAAGTTGTACCCATTTATCCCTCTGCTTCCGTTACCGCCATGAAACTCCGATTATCGCAGTATTAGCCGAAATCCCCCGGCAGGCTCGGACTCCTTCTCATTTCTTGCATAAATAAAATTGTTGCAAAAATCACTACCCGATATTTTATCAGCACGGAATAAAAAAGCAAGGTTTTGAAAAATATGTAAGAAATACATAAAGATAATTTATATAATTTTTAGATAAAGCAAATTCAAAATTAAGAATAATTACTGAAAAGCATAAAAAACTGCGGATAAATAAAGTTTATTTATCCGCAGAAATATTATACAAGACTTGAAATATTATCTTAAACCGTGCTGAGCGTTATATGCCGCACAGATCTGATTCGTGTTCTTTATAAGCATATACATTGCTATAAAAGGACCTATGCCGCAGAGTACAATACCTACGATATGCCACAACAGAATGGTGGTACCGTTTTCCCTGAAAGAAAGTCCATATCTCGGGGCATTTGCTGCCAGTCTGTCGCCAAGTTTGTATTCCCACCACAGAGAGTAAAAACCGCAGGTGAGGATTGATAATATAATGTACATGGCAAGACCGCCGGTGGTCTCTCCGTCTCCGTCACAGGCGGTGTTAACATCGGCTGCAATAGAGTATATGAAGTAATATCCGTAAATACCGCAGGTCAAAATAGAAAGAATTATATATACTGCAAGCCCTCTGTCATCCTTAAGTCTTACACCGCCGTTGTTAAAGCCTGAACCGCCGTTATATCCACCGTTGTTAAAGCCTGAACCGCCGTTATATCCGCCTGCATTGTTGTAGCCCGCACCGCCGTTGTATCCGCCAGCGTTATTGTAGCCCGCACCGCCGTTATATCCGCCTGCATTGTTGTAACCCGCACCGCTGTTGTATCCGCCTGCATTGTTGTAACCTGTACTATTGTATCCCCCTCCGTTGGGATTGGTAAAGGTGTTGCGCATATCATTTATGGCGCTGCCTATGCCTCTTTCGACATTGTTAAAGGCTTGATTTACATTCTGCGAGAAATTGTTTGCGTTATTCATGCCGTTATTCATATTATTTCCGCTGTTCATGCCGTTATTCATATTATTTCCGCTGTTCATGTTGTTTCCGTTGTTTACCCCGTTGTCATTCATAAAAAACACCCCCTGTGAAATGATTTAAACACTTTAAGATCACACCGTCGGACGGAGAAAATACTACAATAGTATCCGATGGATTAAATAATCTTTTCACAAAGACTATAACAAATAGCAGGCATATTGTAAATATAATCAGCCTGTATACATTAGCCGGAATTCTTTTTTTAAAAAGCATTATAATGAGAACAACCGGAGGAAGGAAAAAAAGAGGGTGAAAATAAAAAGCGGATCTTATATCACCGCACATAAGAGCCCGATAGGCTCTTGTCATTCCGCAGCCGGCACATGAAATTCCGGTTATATATTTTATGGGACAGCCTATATCAAGTAAAAAAAGAACGGCATAAAATACCGCTACGGTAATTGCAAATTTAAAAAAATCAATCAGACGTTTGTCGGATAGGAGTTTTTTCATAAAATTAAATACCGGTCATCTCAAGGTAAGACTTTGTGTTAAAGCGGGTAGAAAGCGTTCAATTCATGCCAAAGTTAAGCTCTAAGTGAAAACGAAAACATGACGGAGAGAGCTTTCCTGTATGACAGTATACAGGAGTTTCATAAATAATGAGCAAAAATCTCAAAAATATTTCATGAGCATGCCGGATAGACGTTTATTGACATGCCTAAAAGCTCTTGTATAATTCAAATGTTGACATGCGCATGGACATCATATGCTCTGCCCGTTTGGCTTATGTGAAGCAGGTAGAGTATTTCGGCTGTACAACTCCTAGTCTGTAATAAGAAATTATTAAAGGATTACGTATCAAATTTTTAAGTTTACACATTGTACCGCAGCATAAAGTTTTTAATATCCTTTGAAAGAATTAAAAATGCAGCTTGCGGAAAGCGGAAATAAAAATGAATAAAGTAAAAATTAATTTAGAAAGCCTGAAATCTTTTTTTTCATATATTCCCATGATATTTATTTATATATTCGATGTGGCATATATATGGAAAAACCATTATACCCTGCTTGAAAGTGATCTGGCTTCGGAATATATATTGGCGAAGCAGCTTAATTCTGAAGGTGTATTTTCGTTTATATCAAATAATTGGTATTATTCCACGGAGCTTAGAGTTCTTAATACCAATATAGTCAATAAAATAGCCTTCGGTTTATTTCCGGATAACTGGCGGGCGGCAAGAACCGTTTCCGTAGCCTTATTACTGTTAATACTTGCTTTTTCAGCCATTTATTTAATGAGGGCGGTAGATTTAAAAAAATACGCTCCGTTTTTTGCGGCGCTTATGCTGCTGCCTTTCGGAAATTGGTACAGCTGGGATGTAATATTCAATTCCTATTATGTACCTCATATTTCCATATCTTTAGTATCTGTAGGGCTGTTTATCCGTATCATCGGAGAGACGCATAAGAAAAAGCTTTCAGTCCTGCTGTTTTCAGCGATTGTACTGTCCCTGTCGGCAGGTATGGGCGGCGTGAGACAGCTTATGATATGCTATGTCCCGCTCGGGATAGCAAGTCTGATATTTATCTGGAAAGATCATTTAAAAAAATCCGATGTAATGCTTATCAAAGAAGGCTGTGAGTCGGAGTGTCCGGATTTAAAATCAAAAATTGATTTCGTTAAAAACGATTTAACCATAAGAGCTTTGATCATGTCGATTATATACGGGATATCCGCCGTTATAGGCTTTCTGATCAATGATAGGATTTTGGCAAAGCATATACAATATTCTCCGAAATCTGCGGCTATATGGGCTGAAACCGACATTCTTAATATCTGGAAAACGAGTTCCGATCTTTTATATAATTTCGGTTGGAAAAATTATGCCGCATATTTATCCGTACACGGCATAGGCAATTTTCTGGTGATATTCATGCTGATAACAGGAGTTGTCTGCCTGATAAAGCTTATTAAAAGCGGCAAAGCGGATGTAAAGCATCGTTTGGCGGGATATATTTCATTAGCGGTTTTTTCAGTACACTTTTTCATATACGGCTTCGGAGAAGGCAATAATTATTTTATTTCCTATTGGATAACCTACCTTCCGTTTTTCTTTTTACCTATAATAATATTCATAAGCTATGAAAAGAGAGTATTGGCGAGGGCTTTAACCGCGGGTGTCGTGGGTCTGTCTCTGCTGATGTCGTCAATCAGCAGATATAGGATTCCTTGGGATATAGCGGTGCCCAATAATACTAATATAAAGCCTGTTGCGGAATATCTGCTTGAGAACGGATATGATACGGG
>CAUVOD010000052.1:0-14891 GCA_963553525.1 uncultured Lachnospiraceae bacterium
GAGCGGCTTAAGTATTGCCAGCGACATATATACCAGACTATATATCCGTTTTCTCTCAGCCTTTTCATCGAATAAGAAACGCTGGGCTTGGTTACACCAAGCTGCTCGGCAATGTCAACGGATCTGACTTCTCCGTTTTTCTCAGATAATATGAGTATTGTTTCCAAGTAGTCTTCTGCGGATTTTTGTATCTTCATAATGAATAAATCATAACATATAAACATGCATTGGTCAAAAATTCGGGGAAAAATTTTTATAAAAATTACTTGATATATTTATATATAAGTGTAGAATATAGGTGTACTGTGTAAATTAGTACACTTGGTTTTCGAGGCGACATATTTAGTATACTTACTATGTTAAGAGGTCAAAATATTTCATTTATTATTTTGCGGATAAAGACCGGATGCAGCTTATAGACTACCGTAATCCCGAGCCGATCTTCAAGCAGATTGCGGAGAATTTCAAATTGCAGATTTTAATGGGAATATACGCTCCCGGGGATCAGCTCCCGTCGGTGCGTTCTCTTGCGGTAGAGCTTTCCACCAATCCCAACACCGTTCAAAAAGCGTATACATTTTTAGAGCAGGAGGGCTTTATAAATACGGTAAAGGGTAAGGGGAATTTTGTAGCAAAGGGTAAAGAGCTGATTGAAATAAAAAAAGACGAGATGGCGGAAAAGCTTAGAAAACTTATTCATGAAGCAAAATCCGTAGGCATAGATCCTCTTGAGCTCTACGAGCTTGCAATGGAAAAGGACAGACTTTCATATTCGGGCAAAGATGAAATAAAAAAAGATGATGCCTTATCGAAAAAGACTGAGCTGCTCAGGGAAAAGGATTATACATATAAAAGCGGCGTTTAAATGTTAAATACTTATGGATGTTGAAGCTTATGATAGAAGCAAAAAAACTTACAAAAAAATTTAAAAATAACTGCGCTTTAAACAGCATAAATCTTGAGGTCGCCGACGGTGAGATCTTCGGACTCATAGGTATTAACGGAGCGGGAAAGTCCACACTGCTCAGACTTATTGCGGGGATATATATTCCCGATGAAGGAGCTGTTTTGGTTGACAGCAAGCCCGTATATGACAATCCGGAAATAAAAAAGGATATTTTCTTTATATCGGACGATCCTTACTACTATCCGCACGGAACCGCTCTCGATATGGCGGAATATTACAGGAGTATATACAAGACTTTTGATACAGGACTGTTTGAAAAGCTTATGAGCGGTTTTTCATTGGATATAAACGGGAGGATACAGACCTTTTCCAAGGGAATGAAAAGGCAGATGTTTATATGCATGGGGATATCGTCAGGCACGAGGTACCTCCTTTTGGACGAGTCGTTTGACGGACTTGATCCGGTGGCAAGAGAAGCGGTGAAGAGGATTTTTGCCGTTCAGATGGCTGACAGAGGCCTCAGCGTTGTAATAGCGTCCCATTCCCTTAGAGAGCTGGAGGACATCTGCGATCATATAGGTCTTCTTCATAACGGCGGAGTGCTTCTTTCAAGAGATCTTACGGATATGAAGATATCTATGCAGAAGGTTCAATGTGTTTTTGAGAATGAAGATGAAATGGGGATCGCTTTAAGCTCTCTTAATGTGCTGGCGCACGATATCAGGGGCAGACTTCACACGATTACAATCAGAAACACAAGGGATGAGGTTGAGTTCGGATTTGCAAAAGCGAAGACGATATTTTTTGAGATTCTACCTTTATCATTGGAAGAGCTGTTTATAAGTGAAACGGAGGCTGTGGGATATGACATCAAAAACAAAATACTTGATTAAGCCGCGTTCATATATGAAGGAGCTTTTTTACAGGAGACAGTTTGTCATAGTCATAACGTTGGTATCCCTTTTGATCATTTATCCCGTATGGCTGCTTCTTATGATATCCTCATCGTCACGCATTTACAATGAGGACTATATGTATATTATGCGGCATATTGTATTTATGCTGTTAAGAGGAACTCTTCCGGTCACCGCCGCCGTGACGTTGGCTGTTTTTATCGCCGTTCAGGGCTTTTCATACATTTTTGATGTAAGAAAGGTTGATTTTTATGAATCGCAGCCCGTTACCAGAAAAAAACGCTTCTTTAAAATATTTAATAACGGTCTTCTTATATTTTTTGCCTGCTTTAGCGTCAGCATTATATTGGGGGTTTTGACGGTTTTATTTTCCGGCAGAATGACCCCTGCCGTTTTTTGGGCGATAATATATTCCTTTTTTAAAATAAGCCTTATATTCATTGCGGCATACGGGCTTTCGACTTTTTCGTGCATGCTTACCGGAACCGCTCTCTATGCCGTGGCAATGTCCGTGTTTATGATTATTGCGGGAGCTGCATGCAGCGAGACCGCAACCTTGTATATGGACAGGTTTTTTATCAGCTTTACCGACAGGTACACATCCGTTCCGGCGCCTTTGTCGCTGCTTTGGCATATTAACAGAATCTTTAATTTTAGACTTTATTATCAGATGAGAACGGATGCGACCGATCCGGCTTTTGTATTAAGAATCTTTTCAGCGTCTTTGATTTCATTTTCGGCGTTTGTCCTGATAGGGGTTTTAAGCTTTGCGGCGGCGCTTTATTTTTATAAAAAAAGACGTACCGAATATGCAGGATCCACCTTCATATACTATCCGGTCCATATAATAGTAAAATTTGTAACGTCCGTTACCGGAGGATTATTACTGGGAATAGTAGTGGAAGAAAGTTTTTTTGCCGGGAACAGCTTTTTGGGTCTTACTTTGATAAGCCTTTTTGCGGCGGCGTCATTGTGCGTTGCTATGGAAATGCTTTATAAGAAAAGCGTAAAAAGCGGACTTATGAGCTATCTGCATATACCTCTTACATTATCCGTTACAATGCTGATATTGCTTTTCTTCAGGCTGGATATTGCAGGCTACGACAGGTTTGTTCCGAGCGCAGATAAAGTTGAAAGCTGTGCTATAGTTCCGAAAAACAGCATGTACGGTCAGAGTAATTATTATGATAAAAGCTCGGACACATATTTTGACAGGCTGGAATTTGCTGAAAAATATATGTACATAAGCGATATTGATACTTTTGCGGAAATCGTCAAATATGCAAATGAGCAGGGTAAAAAATCGGAAATTTCTTTGGAAACAAATGAAAAGGGTGTTGACTGCATAGTCATGTACAGAATGAGGAACGGCAAAATAAAGTATCGCAGCATATGTATCCCATATGATACGGATGAAGCTCTGATGAGGAGGATTATAGAATCAAAGGAATATAAAGAAGGCTTTGATATCATTTACAGAAGCGAGCTGTTGGAGGTCTTTGACTATCCTGATTCTTATATCTCTTTCAATTCCATAGCTGAAGAAAAGGAAGCACCGCTTGATAAAAACACGCTTGACGGCTTTATAAAAGCGTATAAAGCGGATACCGCTCAGCTTAGCTATGATGAAATGAAAAATGAGCAGGCGGTCGGCTACATAAGACTTTGTCATAGAGATGATTCGGATGAAAAAAATCTATATCTGCCCGTATACGGAAGCTTCGGCAAGGTTATTTCCCTGCTTAAGTATAAGAATATATATACATCGCTTGAACCCGAAGGCGTGGAAGTAAGTAAAATACGGATAAGTGTTCCCGTGTATTCGTCGCAGGTGTTTAATACAAGGCAAGGCTATTATTATTATGACAAGAGCCGTGAAGTGGAGATTTCTGATAAAAAGCAGATAGAGGAAGTACAAAATTCGGTAGTATATGGAGATCTTTTATCCGAATGGTACGACAGGAGAAAGGTCGATACCGGATTTGAAATACTCGGCTATGAATATTCGGGTATAGCAGGTTATACGAATTATGCGTATGCCGGGAGGCTTATTGTAAAGGACAGGCTTCCGGAATTTTTGGAAAAAATGGCAATGGAATGACAAGCACGGATATATATGAATATTAAAAACAGGAAAATCAAAACAAAAAAATCCGGAGTTGAAAGACACAAGCAGTTTATTTCAATGGTTTTTATATCTCCAAGCCTTATCGGGGTACTGGTTTTTTTTGTAATACCCTTCATAGTGGTTATTTATTATTCAATAGTCAATAATCCGATACAGGGAGAAATTGTCGGATTTAAAAATTTCATATCGGTATGGAATAACAAAGCGTTTCAGAGAGCTGCGGTAAACACCTTAAAATTTTCATTTTTAGCCGTTCCCATGGCTGTTGTATTTTCGCTTATGCTTGCTGCAATTATGGAAGCAAATATTCCTTATAAAAGCAGATTCAGAACCTTTTTCCTGTCTCCCATGATGGTTCCCATTGCGTCCGTCGTTCTTATATGGCAGGTTTTATTTCATTATAACGGAATGGTTAATGTGGTTTTGGGAGCTTTCGGCGTCGCCAAAATAGACTGGTTCAAATCAAACTTTGCTCAAATGCCCGTCATCATCCTGTTTTTGTGGAAAAACCTCGGATACAATATGATATTGTTTATGTCCGCCCTATCCAGCGTTCCGCAGGATTTGATAGAGGTAGCGCAGCTTGAGGGGGCAAAAAAGATACAGATTTTTTTCGGGATAAAGCTGAGATATCTGTCGTCAACCATTTTGTTTGTAGCGATAATGTCTCTTATAAACTCATTTAAGGTTTTCAGAGAGGTTTATCTTTTGAGCGGTGATTATCCCTATGAGGCTTTATACATGCTGCAGCATTTTATGAATAATACTTTCGAGTCTCTTGATTATCAGAAAATGTCGGCTGCCGCAATCATAATGAGTCTGGTAATAATAGTACTTTTCTTTATCATGTATAAAGCGGAGGACATTTACGGAAAAGATATTGAGGGATCGTGATATGGAAGAACACAATGGAGAAATCAAAAAAAATATAGATGAAATAAATAAAAAAAGACAGGCTTCCGCCAAGGCGGCAAGACTTAAGAAGAAGCGTTCAATTATCATAGGGCGCATAGAAATAGGCATAGGAACGCTGATTTTAGCAGCTTTTGCTTTTCTGTTTTTACTGCCCATTATTTTGACTATGACCAATTCTTTTATGTCGGCAACGGAAATCAAAGCCAATTACGGCTCCGTATTTGCCACAAATGATAAGGGGGGAAAGGTTTTTATATCAAAAACCGTGGTTCTCAAATTCATACCGGATATGGTCAGCTTCAAGCAATATATAAACGTACTGCTGAAAAGTCCCGAATATTTGTTTAAATTTTGGAATTCCATCATATATGTGGCGCCTATCGTCGTATTTCAGCTTTTGGTGGCGGCGGTAGCGTCGTACGGCTTTGCCAGATATAAGGGAAAGATAAGGGGAGTAATATTTTTTTCATATGTGATACTTATGCTTATGCCCTATCAGGTAACCCTGGTACCGAACTTTCTGGTGGCAGGCTGGCTCAAGCTTATAGATACCAGATGGGCGATATGGCTTCCGGGAATTTTTTCCCCGTTTGCGGTATATATGCTTACCAAATATATAAAAAACATTCCGGTTTCCGTTATTGAAGCCGCTCAGATAGACGGAGCGGGGGAGTGGCAGATTTTTTCAAAAATATGTATGCCTCTTTGCAGGAGCGGTATTTTTTCGATAGCCATGCTGATTTTTATAGATTATTGGAATATGGTTGAACAGCCGAGAATACTTCTTCCGAATGAAGATCTTCATCCTCTGTCGGTATTTTTGGCAAAAATAAATTCGGGAGAAATATCATTGGCGTTTGCCGTTGCCGTTATTTACCTTGTTCCGCCGCTGCTTATGTTCCTTTACGGTGAGGAATATCTGGTTGAGGGAATAACCTATCAGGGCGGTATAAAGGGTTGATATAGAATAATAATACAGTTATTGAGGAGCATAAAATCAAGAAGGAGTTGAGCGCATGTCTAACATAGTTAATGCTGAGCTTGATAAAGAAAAAAAGAGTCAAAGGCGCAAGGACAGTATAAAAAATATCCTGATAGTATTTTTGGTGCTGATGCTTTTGCTTACGTTTTTTTCGGGAACAATTCAGAACTGGTCATTGCCGGAGGTTGCAACGGCGTCGGTTCAGCCGGGCTCCATTTCGCCTCAGATAAGAGGAACGGGAACGGTAAGTGCTGACGACCCCTACAATATAACTGCTACGGAATCCAGAAAAGTGGCGTCCGTTGCGGTAAAGCAGGGCGATAAGGTTAAAAAGGGAGATGTAATCTATGTTCTTGAGGACACGGATTCAACGGAGCTGACCGATGCGCAGAATGCTCTTGACGATTTGATGGAAGCCTATATGACTGCTCTTTTCAGCGGAACTATTACGGACGCCGACATAAGCAAGATCAGAAACGGTCAATTCGGAAATGCCGATACCTATCAGGAGCTTTTGCGTACCGCAACCGACAATTATAATGCCGCAGTTGAGACGGATAAGGCTGTACAGGGACAGATTAACGAACTGGAAAGCAAGTATAAAAAGGATCAGGCATCCATAGGCGGTAACACCTCGTCACAGACAGGTACAATAGACAGCGCAACGGCTGAAAAGGAAGCGCTCAGTACCGAGAGAGAAAGAGCCGTCACGGGCATCAGGGACAGACAGGATAAAATAGCCAAATTAGGGCCTCCTCCGGCTGCCGATCTGGATGAGTTCAATGCCCTTCATCCGGGTCTCAGTGATGATCCCGCCGTATTGAGTGCCGAAATAACAAGCTTAAGTGCAAGAGTTTCGGAAATAGACTCCAAAATAGTCGAATTGAATAAAAGAATTGCCGGTGCCAAAGGGGATATCGCAAAAATTTCACGGGAGTCGGGTGAGAGAAAGAACATGGTGGATACCGATTACAACAGCAAGAAGGCGGCTCTTGAAGCTCATAAGGCTCAGACTGCGGCTCTTGTTGAGAAAAGGAAGGCTGAACTTGAAAAGGTGATAGCGGGTATTCAGGCTGAGCTCAAAATTGAAGGACAGGTTGCGGATATAGACAGAGCCAGAGAAAAGGTTGCAAAGCTTATAGAAAACGCAACCGGAGCTCAGATAGTTGCACCCGTTGACGGAACGATTTCGGCAGTTAATTATGTTGCGGGTCAAACCTATAACAAGAGCGATACCCTTGCCGTAATACAGGTTGACGGAAAGCCCATGAGTCTTAATGTGACGGTAACGGCGGAGCAGGCTAAAAATTTAAAGGTAGGAGATACGGCGGAGCCTCAAAACAGCTGGTATTACACGAACTTTAAATGCATCTTGAAGAGCATAAAGCCCGATCCCTCGGATCCCGGTAAAAACAAGGTGTTGAATTTCACTCTGGAATCAACGGAGGTTCAGGCGGGTCAGACGGTAAATATAAAGATAGGCGAGGCTGCAAAGAATTTTGATATGACCGTTCCCAATTCCGCCATCAGAGAGGATAACAACGGAAAATTCGTACTTATAGTTCAGACCAAAACCTCTCCCCTTCGCAACAGATATATCGCACAACGTGTGGATGTTGACGTAAACGCTTCCGATGACACCACAAGCGCCATAACTGCGGTAATAGAAGGCTATGAATATGTAATAACCACTTCAACCGTGCCTATATCGGCAGGACAGGAAGTGAGACTTGCAGAAACCAATTATTAAAGATCTGAGATTGAAAGATTAAGATAAACTAATGAAGTTGACTAAATATCTGAAAAAATTCATAAAAAAACTCGGACGTCCTTCTCGAAGGCAAATTATAAAGCTTGTCACGGTGCTTGTCTGTCTTTTAATCTGGTTCGTGCTTCAAATATACAGATCTGTCACGGTGTCGTCGCTTTATGATCAAAATGCGGCAGCAAGATTTTCTCAAAAGAACGATTATACAACTATAAGCGCATTTTTTGTTGAAGGAACCGAGGTAAAAGAGGATAAGCACAGAGAGTTTTATTTTAATATCCAGAACGCTCTTACTACAAGTGCAATCACCAAGGAGAGCGAGGAAAAGGATGCAAGACTTTTTATAGAAGCATATTCGACTTTCGGGACTGCTTCACTCGTTAACGGTAAGAAAAATGTAAATGCAAATGTTATAGGAACGGGCGGGGACTTTTTCTACATCCATCCGGTTGAGCTGGTTTCAGGCATGTACTATATGCCGGATGCTGTGATGCAGGATCAGATTTTGGTGGATGAAAGTGTTGCATGGCAGCTTTTCGGGTCGTCAAATATAGCGGGACAAACCGTAAGTATAGGCTCTAAAGAGTTTATCATAAGCGGCGTGGTAAGGCTTGCCGAGGGAAGATTCAGAAAGGCTGCGGGGTACAGTACCAATCTTGTTTATATGCCGTTTTCCGCACTTGCAGGCTACGGCGCAATTTCCAATTCCACGAACAGCATAAGCACTTATGAGGTTGTGATGCCCAATCCGGTAAAAAATTTTGCCAGGGATATCGTAAAAAAATCTCTCGGAGTTTCGGAGACTCAGATGGAGATTGTGGACTCTGCGTCAAGATACGGTAATTTCAGGCTTTTTGAGCTTTTTAAAAGCTTCGGTCTTCGCAGCATGACCGGTACGGCTGTAAGATATCCGTATTGGGAAAACATTGCAAGAGGCGTGGAAGACATACTTTTAACGGTTCTTATAGTGCAGGCTGTATGTCTTGCAATTCCGATTTGTATAGCGGTTTGGACAATCATACAGGCGTACAGACACAAGAAATGGACTGCAATGGGAATATTCACACGCATAAACGAAAAAATATATGACATGCAGTCCGGTCTTAAGATTGAGAAGCTGAAATAGGTTTTTGTAAAAAAGGGGGGAGAAAGATTATGAAAATCAAAAAGTTCGTGATTTTGCCGGCACTTATTTTGTTAATGACTGAAATACTGCTTGTATCGTGTAAAAATGACGGCTCCGCTTCCAAAGAATCCCAAAACAGAAATGATACTTCAACTCAAGCGTCTATAGATAAAAATCTTATTTACTCGGAAAAAAATCTTGAACTGAAGGATTTCGAATATCCTATAGAAGATATTTCATACGTATCCGAATTAAACGGCGAAGTGTTGGCAGCCGGCACGCATTACGAAAATGATGCCGAGGGAAATTTTATTTCCAAGAAGCTTTTTTATTCAAAAATATCCGTTGACAAGAAAGAGACGAAAACCTATGTGCTTGAGGACGCTTCGGAAAATGAATATTTTGCCGAAACTGTTTTTGACGGTGAGGGCAGTCTGTATACGATAAAGGCGAAGAACAATAAAGCAGCCGATTACGGTGATTATGATAAATTTTCAGATGCCCTCGACAGTACCAAGCCGTCTGTAAGTACTGATGATAAAAATGATGAAGAGTCCGATACCGAATATTTACTTCTTAAATACGATAACAACGGAACCAAGATTTTCGAGGTCGGGCTTGAATTTGAAGAGCTTGAAGAAGGAGGTATAAACGGAGTAAATGAAATTCACTATATAGAAAATATAGGAATAGCCGTTTGCGACTACAACGGAATATCCATATATTCGGAAACCGACGGAAGCTTCATAAAAAGAGCTTATCAGGCGGATTATCCTGAAATTATGATATCCGGAGAAGGCAAAACCTATTTAAGGAACAGCTATGACGAAATAAGTGAAATTGATCTTGAAACGGGAACGGAAGTGGAAAAAATACCTCTGACGCAGGACGTTTCAAGAAATATATACGGCATGAAAAGAGGCGGGAGTTTTGATTTTATCGCAGTTGACGAAAACGGAATAAGCGGCTGGAACGTTAAGGACGGGCATATTACACAAATTGTCGATTTTATAGATTCGGATATAGATACGTCTTATACAAGAGCGCTGGCTCAGATAGATGATGAAAGCTTTGTTATGATATCCGAAAAGGTCGATATGAAAGGTGAATATACAAATAAAATCTCGATTTTGACCAAGGTTCCGGCGGAGGAGGTTGTTGAAAAAACAGTTATAAGCATAGGCGTTATGTACATTAACAGATATTTGAGGGGGATGATTGTTTATTTTAATAAATCGAATCCCAAATACAGAATTAAGGTTGTCAACTATTCAAAATACGAAACCGAGGAAGATTTTTATGCGGGAAGAGCCAAGCTTAATTCCGACATAATAGCGGGAACGGCTCCCGACATCATTATGCTGGACTCATTTAATAATATGAGCAATTACGCTTCAAAAGGAGTGTTGGAAAAGCTTGACTCATATATGGAAAATGATGAGGAAATTTCATCCAAAGAATATCTTACAAAGATTTTTGATGCGTTCAGATATAAGGGGGATATGTATCTTTTAACGCCGTCGTTTTCAATACAAAGCTATGTAATTAAAGCGGAGGCTGAAAAAAATATTGACGTATGGAATATAGAAGCTCTGGAAAAGCTTATAAATGAAGGAAATTCGGGATATACAACAGCCTTCGGGTTCCCTGTGAACAAGCAGCAGATTATAAATTACGCCATGATATCGGATATCTCCGAATATATAGATATTGATAACAACGAGGCTAAGTTTGATACTCCGCAGTTCATCAGCCTGCTTGATTTTGCCAATAAATTTCCCAAGGAAATAGATGACGAAATGTATATGGATGACATATCCGCTTATTACAGAAACGGCAAGGCTGTGATAGCGCAGATTTATCTGGATGATTTCGAATCTTTCTCAGAGGTCAAATACGGAGTCTTCGGAAGCGATGTGAGTATAGTCGGATTTCCGAGGGAGGACGGCAAGTATACAAGCAGCATAACAAGCGACATCATGCTTGCCATGAGCTCTTCGAGCAAAAACAAGGAGGGCGCCTGGGAATTTATGAGGCTGTATCTTCTTGATGAATTTCAAAGTTATATGATGAGCTCGGGAGGCTTTCCCGTTGAAATGGCAAAGCTTAGGAAAATGGCTTCCGAATCTATGGAAAAGACTTATTACATAGACGATATTACAAAAGATAAGCTTGAAAACCGGCGTACATATACTATCGGAGGAGAAGAAATTGAAATTCCGCCTTTAACAAAGGAGGATACCGAGCAGATATTTAAGATGTTTGATACCGTCAATTCTTTCGTTACATATGATGAAAAAATGATGACTATTTTGGAGGAAGAGCTGGAGCCCTTCTTTGAGGGTCAAAAGAGTGCGGAGGAATGTGCACACATTATTCAGTCAAAGATGCAGATTTATTTGGATGAGAGCAGATAAATCATGTTTGAAGCGAAGATTTCCACCTATGCCATATGCTGTCCGCTCGTATTTTTAGCGGGACTGGTTGATGCGATAGGAGGAGGCGGAGGGCTTATATCTCTTCCTGCGTATTTATTTGCGGGTCTTCCCGCACACACGGCTGTCAGCACCAATAAATTATCGTCGACATTCGGCACGTCGCTTGCAACCGCAAGATTTGCAAAAAATAAGCTGATAGATTTAAGGCTGTCTCTGCCTGCCGTTATTGCGGCTGTGGCAGGATCGTTTATAGGAGCAAATCTTTCCCTTATCATAAGCGAAAGAATATTCAAAATCATACTTATTTTTGCGCTTCCCGCAGTTGCCGTAATAGTCCTCAATAAAAGGCTTTTTAAGGATAAAGAAGAGAAGTGCTGCATAGATAAAAAGACATATGCGGCGGCTTTTGTTGCAGCCTTCATTATAGGAATCTACGACGGTATGTACGGACCCGGAACAGGAACGTTTTTGCTGATAGCGTTCAATATTTTTGCGGGACTGAGTATAAAATCCGCAAATGCTCAGGCAAAGGTTATAAATCTTACCACCAATATAACGAGTCTTGTTATTTTTCTTTTAAACGGAACCGTGCTTATACCTCTTGGGATCGCCTGTGCTCTGTGCAATATGGCAGGCAGCTATATAGGCTCGGGGATGGTTCTTAATAAGGGGAGCAAAATTATAAGACCGATAATAATAAGCGTGCTTGTGATCTTGGCTCTGAAGCTTATTTTGGAGACATCGGGAATAGTATAGATATAGGCTTTGTAAAAAATATAATGCAATAGGAGGAAAGAATTTATGAAAATGACTGTAGTTAAAAGATTAGCCGTTTTAGCTCTGGGAGCGGCGATAACGGTATCTTTTTTCGGCTGTTCGGGAAAAGGTGACGGTAAAAATGTTGATGACGGAAGCGGAAAGGGGGCTTCGGACAGTACGGCTTCTGTACTTGATAAAAATGTTATTTACAAGGAACAGGTATTGGATTTAAGCAAGACGCCGTATTCCATGAGGAATGTGTCCGAGGCTGTAACGGTAGGAGATAAGCTTTATCTTTTGGGAATGTTTAGAGGCGGAGACGATATAGAAAGCGAATATGGAGATGATAACGGGGACGGTACGGAATCGGAAGCCGAAAACGTTAACGAAGCCGATACCGAAGAGAAAACCGATGACGATACCGAAACTGAGGCTGCAGCCCCGGAAGTATTTAAAATCTGTATGGATCTTAAAGGCAATTATGAGAGTCATACGTCATTTCCCATTGACGAGGACGGGTATGTAGACTGTTTCGCTATGGATGAAGATCGTAATGTGTATCTTGTCATAGGTAAGACGGTCTATCAGGAAACCTCCGATACTAAGGAAGGCAATGAAGATATGGACGGATATGAGGAATCGTACTATATCAGAAAGTATGACGAGGAAGGAAAGCTTTTGTTTGATGTCGAGTTGGATACAAGCGAGCTAAAAAACAGTTCCGGACATTTTAACATTCAAAATATGTATTATATCAAGGATCACGGAGTGCTTCTGGCAGATAACGGAGGACTGGCTCTTTACTCTGATAAGGACGGCTCCTTTATTTCAAGACCCTATGATGAAGATCACGGCAGATTTTTTATAAACTCAAAATCCGAGGTTTATACCACAAGCTATGACATGGACGGGGTATCTATTATAAAGATTGATCTTGATGACAAAAAAGGGGATGAAAAGGTAAGTATACCCATGTCTATCAGGAACTTTGCACGCAATTTTTATGCGGCTAAAAGCTATGATTTTATAGTTGAGGACGGCGACGGCTTCAGCTCGTGGAATGTAGGAGATGAAGAGCTTAAAAAGCTGATAAGCTTTATAGATTCCGATCTTAATATAGAAGATGCGGACGACATCATTCAGCTTAGTGATACATCCCTTTTAGTATCTTATTATGCCGATGATTACGGCAGAACCTATTCTGTTTTAAACAAGGTTGACCCCGATACCGTGGCTGATAAAGAGGTTATCACCTTGGGAGTAAATTATACCAATATCGAGCTTAGAAACATGATAGTCTCATTCAATAGAAAAAGTGAGAAGTACAGAATAAAGCTGATAGATTATTCGAAGTTTACGACAGAGGATGATTGGGTGGGAAGCGACAAGCTGTCTTCGGATATACTTTCCGGCAACAGCCCTGATATCATTTCACTCGATGCAGTTTATGATTTGTACAATTATGAAGCCAAGGGACTGTTTGAACCTTTAGACTCATATATTGCAAATGACGAGGAGCTTTCCAAAAAGGAATTTTTCACTCAGGTTCTTGACGCATACAAATACAAGGGAACAAGCTATGTAATTACGCCGACCTTCACCCTTCCCTGCTTTGCCATGAAAAAGAGTCTTTACGATAAGGTTGAAAGCTGGGATCTGGACTCAATGGATAAGCTTATTAAGGAAAGCGGAGCTCCGTATGAGACTGCGCTTGGAACTCCTCTTGACAGAGTGCAGTTTTTTGAGATGGCTATGGTATTCGGATTGAAAGACTACGTGGATGTCGAGAACGGAAAAGCCAATTTTGACAGTGAGCAGTTTATCAAGATGCTGGAGATGGCTAAGAAATTCCCCAAGGAAGTGGATTATGAAAAGTATTATTCACAGGATCACTCTGATATATTCAGAACCGGCAAAGCCATTACAAAGCAGACATTCCTGTACAATTTTGAAGAGTTTGCTGAGATGCGCTATGCGGAATTCGGAGAAGATATAGTGCTTCTGGGATATCCCGGAGAAGAAGGAAAAGCTCACTACGGTATGGTGGGTGATGCTGTAATGGCTATGAGCGCAAGCAGCAAACATAAGGAAGCCTGCTGGGAATTTTTGAGAACATTCCTTACCGGAGAATATCAGAAGCTGATTTATGAACAGGGTTTTTATATGGGCTTTCCTACCGGCAAGGAGGAATTTGACAAATTTGTAAAAAAAGCCATGACTCCCAATAAAAAATATGAACATTATACAAAGGTGGCGGGAGAAGAGGTAAAGATACCTGAATTGAAGCAGGAAGATATTGATGTTGTAATGGATTACATAAATCAGGTAGACAGCGTACTCGGATATGATAAAACATTGATGAATATTGTACTCGAGGAATCCGAGCCGTTCTTTAAAGAGCAAAAGACGGCGCAGGAGTGCGCTCATATTATTCAGTCCAAGGCGCAGATTTATCTTGACGAGAGTCTTCAATAACAAAAGAGATCAATATATTTAACGCATACCGAGGGACAGCAAATGCTATAAATCGCTGTCCTTCGGTTTTTATCGTGGGGAGGAACGCCCCCGTTTCCACAGTTTGGTTTTCGGAAAAATCCCAAAACCAAACAGAAAACAAATAGGGAAATTATGGGAAAAACCGATGTTTTGAAATCGTTTGGGATTGATGGGAGAAAAGAATGGACTTTGACGAAAGCTTGCAGCAATATATTTATCAGTATGAAGATTTGATTTTTTCTTGGGATGAGAAGCCGGAAGGGGAATATATAAACATAGTGAAAGTTTTATCAAAGAACTATAAGGATAATTTTGATAAAATAATTGATTTTATGATGCACGATCTTAGGGAAATGTACGGAGATATCAGCAGGGAAGATGTGAAGAATAATCTTGGAAAACCTATTATAGACTATAATCGGGGAACGGTGAGTTATTGCGACCGGACCTTTGATGAT
>CAUVOD010000053.1:0-13411 GCA_963553525.1 uncultured Lachnospiraceae bacterium
TTACCGACCATAGGATTCCCAGGGGTATGGGGAAAAAGATTTTTCTGAAGACACAGCCGGTAACTTTTAATATGATTTTTTCCTGATAGGCATTGTTTAGGGCTCTTCCCGTCTGCTCCGGAACCAGAGCCATAATGCTTTCGTCATCATAAGAAAATTTATCCAGACATGACAGGAGCTTATCCCTGTTTCCGTTTGTCATATCGCAGCGTATAAGTGCGTCTCCGGTTCTTTCGAATACGGACACATCATGAACAAAAGACAGACTTTTAAGATAATATTCCAGTAAATCCGCCTGATCAAAGCTCATTCTGCTGCCTGCCGTGTGTATACGCAATGTTTTTTTGGACTCATGCCTGATAATGTACTTCATAATATATTTTCTCCGAAAAAGAAGTCTTAGACCTCTTTGTAATCCTCAACAAGAGCCTTTGCTTCTTCCAGCTTTTCGGCGTCTTCCTTTGCATAACGCTCCTCGTTGATATCCGTAGCGTCTTCATAGATATCGCTGCAGTTTTCTCTAAGTACGGTTCCCGTTTTTATGAGGGCGTCCTTTCCTCTGAGTACGGCTGCCGTACAATGAGTATAAAATTTCTTGGCGTCCTTACTCTTTAAAATGGCTACTCCCGCCGTTCCGAACAATGCACCGCCTGCAAATAAAGCCAATCTGGCAAATCTGAATTTCATAAGCTGCTCCCTTCATATTTTAAATTGATAACAGTTACTGATATGTTTTGTATGGTTTGCTGTTCGGATTATATTACCTTAAATATACGTTAGTCATCAATAACATATTCCGAATCATATAAAATTGCATACTATTAAATTTATCGGGGAATTGCCTCGGTATATTAAGAGCATAGATGAAATCATTTTTTGTATTTTTGAATAATAAGCCTGAAAAGTTATTTAAATTTATGATCGTCTTAGGAAAGGAGCGGTATATGAAGCTTGTGTAAAAGGGGCTTTTGAAACGGAGACCGTTTTAAAGTGGGAGAGTATTTGCCCGTTCAGGACTATATAAACTCAATATAGATATTTTATAAATGAAATAACATATAAAAAATAGATTAAATAGATATTGATAAAATCTAAAAAATATAATATAATTATTGCATAGTATTTTTAGCATCTTTTAAGTCTAAGTGTTCGACATTAATAGAAAGTTTATTTAATCCCGCAATCCCGCAATCCCGCAATCCCGCAATCCCGCAATCCCGCAATCCCGCAATCCTGTTGTATTAACAATCGGGTTTATGATATAAAATTCAAGAGTCGTATAATTTAAATTTATTGACAAGCGTTTAAACTGAATGTAGAATACGAACAGATGTTTTCGAACATCAGTTTACATTTAAAAATCACAGGAGATGAATATGGAAAGAGAAGACAAACAAAAAGCGTTGGAAGCGGCACTCGGGCAGATAGAGAAGCAATTCGGCAGGGGAGCCGTTATGAAGCTAGGCGACCCGAGCAGAAAGATGAACGTAGAGACTATTCCCACGGGTTCTCTTTCCCTTGACATAGCGCTCGGACAGGGAGGGATACCTAAGGGCAGAGTTGTAGAGATATACGGTCCCGAGTCGTCGGGTAAGACGACCGTTACATTGCACATGATAGCGGAAGTGCAAAAAAGAGGCGGGATAGCCGGATTTATTGATGCCGAGCATGCTCTTGATCCGGTATATGCCGAAAAAATAGGAGTTGATATAGATAATTTATACATATCTCAGCCGGACAGCGGAGAGCAGGCGTTGGAGATAACCGAGACTATGGTCAGAAGCGCTGCCGTTGACATTATAGTTGTAGACTCGGTTGCCGCTCTCGTGCCGAAGGCGGAAATAGACGGAGAAATGGGAGATTCTCATGTCGGCTTGCAGGCAAGGCTTATGTCGCAGGCTCTTCGTAAGCTTACAGCAGTTATAGCAAAGTCGAATTGTACCGTAGTATTCATCAATCAGCTTCGCGAGAAGGTAGGAGTATCGTACGGCAATCCCGAGGTTACCACGGGGGGACGCGCTCTCAAATTTTATTCTTCGGTCCGCCTTGAGGTACGCAGATCGGAGTATATCAAGCAGGCGGGAGAAAATATCGGCAACAGAACAAGGGTAAAGGTGGTAAAAAACAAGATAGCCCCTCCGTTTAAGGAAGCGGAATTTGATATTATGTTCGGTAAAGGAATATCCGTTACGGGTGATGTTTTGGATCTTGCAGCCAAATGCGATATTATAGGCAAGTCGGGCTCATGGTATCAATACGGTCCGGAAAAGATAGGACAGGGAAGAGAAAATGCCAAACAGTATCTTGAGGAGCATCCTGAAATATTGATGGAGGTTACTGCAAAGGTTCGCGAGCATTACGGACTTCCGGAGGACAAGCTTGCAAAAGCCGCTAAGACGGGAAAAGCTGAGGAAGGTGAAACGGTAGAAAGCGGATCTTCCAGGAAGGGAAAAACCAAAAAAGCCGATGCTTCAGAAAAAGAAAGTGAAAAGGAAGATTTGAGTATTTCAGATGAAGAAGATATTATTGATGAAGAATAAAGAGCGGGCAGCAGGTGAAGATCGGGGATTTTAAAGGATATAAAAATTGAGAACGGTAACATATGTTGAGGAAATAAAAGGCGGACGGGGACGATCAAATGTATATTTGGACGAGGCGTTTGCCTTTTCCTTATATAAAAAGGAAATATGCGATTTAGAAATAAAGACGGGAGATCCCCTTCCGGAAGAAGCATATTTAAAGATAATAAATGAAATTTTGCCGAAGCGTGCAAGGCTCAGAGCCATGCACCTTTTGGCGAAAAGACCGTATACCGAGGCTAAGCTCAGAGAGAAGCTTAAATGTGCGGGATATACTGAAAATGCAATAGAAGCCGCCCTGGATTACGTAAAATCATTTAACTATATTGATGATTTATCCTATGCAAAAGATTTTATCGAATATAATAAGGGAATAAAAAATAAAAAACGCTTAATATCGGATCTTATGCAAAAAGGAGTGGATAAAGAGACTATATATACGGCTCTTGATGAGGTTTTTGAAGACGGAAGTATGGATATCACGGAGCAAGGGATTATAGAAAAGGAGCTTAGAAAAAAGCGCTTTTCACCTGATGCGGACTATACGGACAGAGCCAAGATAATTGCGTCTCTTTTACGAAAGGGTTTTTCCATGGAAGCGATAAATATTTCTATATCAAATTTTTCAAACTGAGGTTAAGATAAACATATTCAATCTCGGAGGGAAAATCTTTGAAAAAAACATTCAGCTTTAAATCATCGGACAACAAACATAATATAAATGCGATTTTATGGGAACCCGACAATGAACCGGTGGCGGTTGTTCAGATAATTCACGGAATGCTTGAATTTATCGACAGATATGACAGACTGGCAAAATATCTTAACAATAAAGGAATTGCGGTTGTCGGGCATGATATGCTGGGACACGGAAATTCGGTATTTTCAAAGGCTGAACGGGGCTATATTGCAGACGACAAAAATCCTGAAAAATATATCATAAAGGATGTTGAAATTTTAAGAAAGCATATGCGAAGCCTGTACCCTTCTTTGCCTTATTTTATGCTGGGACACAGCATGGGAAGCTTTGTTTTAAGGTCATATCTGGGCATATATGCGGACTCGGTATCGGGAAGTGTGTCGGGGGCGCTTATTGCGGGAACCGGCTATGAGTCCCCGATAATGGCAAAATTAGGCGTACTTATTACCGAAGCTTTCAGAATAATAAAAGGAGACGGGCATCGCAGCAAATATGTGGCCCTTCTGATCAAAAATAAATATTATGATAAATATGATCTGACTGCTGAAGATATATATAATCAATGGATAACCCGCGACATAGAGATTGTCAAATTTTATATAGCGGACGAGAGGTGCCGCTTTCACTTTACAATAAATGCTTACAGAGCTTTATTTAATCTTGTTTATTACAGCTGCAGCAAAAAATATATGAAAAAAATCCCCGCTTCACTTCCTATATATATTTTTTCAGGTTCAGAGGATCCGGTAGGGAAAATGGGCAGATCTCCCGTGAAATTAAAAAAAGAGCTGGAGAGGCTGGGGAACGGCAATGTAAGCCTTAAATTATATGAAGGTGCAAGGCATGAAACCCATAATGAGCTTAATTATGCGGAGGTTTATGAAGATATCTATAAGTGGATAAATAATTGTTTGTAAAAATGTAAAAAATATGTAATAGTATAAATATATTTACGATTTATTAAATATTTCGGAGGGTGTTCGGGAATGGATGAAAGACGTAAAAATAAAAGGCTTATGCTGCAGGGTAAAATTGCTATAAAGCCTATCGGAGGCGAATCTATGGAGTCCGTGCCTATAAACATTACAGATTGTTCTAGAGCCGGACTGGGCTTTATAACGGATAAAAAGCTTGTGATAGGTGATAATTATGAAGCATATCTTACCATATGGACAAAGGAAGTGCTGCACGTATTTATGAAGGTTGTAAGAAGCGAGGATGTTGAAGGAGGCTTTTTATACGGCTGCTTATTTATAGGAATGCCCGAAACCGATCGCCAGCGCATATCCATATATGAAACCATATCCCGCTTTACGGAATAAAATTTCACATAAGTGACATTAAATCCCTGAAAAAATCGGGATAGGAAACCGACACGCAATCCGTATCATCTATAAGGGTATTCCCGTCTGTACATAAAGACAAAACCGCAAAAGCCATAGCGATTCTGTGGTCTCCGAAGGTCTTTATTTCGGCGGGATTTCCGTTTTTATCCATAGGGCTGTGAAGCTTTTTGCCGCCTCTTACAATCATTCCGTCTTCCGTTTCCGTAATATCGGCTCCCATAAGCTTAAGGTTTTGTACCGTTGCCGATATTCTGTCGGACTCTTTTGTTTTTAAATCCGCCGCATCCTTGATTATTATCATGCCGCCTGTGCAGCAGGCTGCGACGACTGCGATAAGCGGAAGCTCGTCGATCAGAGCGGGAATCAGGGAGCCTTCCACTATCAATCCGCTCTCCGGAAGACTAAGCGCTGAATATTTGACTTTAAGATCTGCCGCAGGTTCATCAAGCTTATTTTCGGAAATAATGTCAATATCCGCTCCCATTTCCTTAAGAACCGCCCAAAAGCCCGTTCTCGTTTCATTAATACCTACATTTTTCAATACGATTTCAGAACCCGGAATTAAAAGAGCGGCGGTCATAAGATAGGCGGCTGATGAAAAATCACCCGGAATTATTATTTTGTCGGATCTTAATACATTACCCGGAATGAGCCTTATTATCGGCTCTTTCTTGGCTTTTTTGCCGAAAATATGCAAAGCCTCCTGGAGAGATTCGCTTTTTTCCTCTTCTTTTTTATACTCGGTATAGATGTTTACGTTAAAGCGCTTAAACATACGCTCGGTATGGTCTCTAGACAAAAAAGGCTCTTCTATTACGGTTTCTCCTTCCGCATAAAGCGCTGCAAAGAGGAGGGCGCTTTTAAGCTGTGCAGATGCGGCGGGAGATTTGTAATCGATTCCGTACAGCCTGCTTCCTTTTATAATCAAAGGGCAGCAGTTATCTCCGTTTTCGCTTGAAATATTTGCACCCATTTCATTTAAGGGATCAATAATCCTTTTCATGGTACGTTTGTTTAAAGAGCCGTCTCCTTCTATTTTGGAATGAAATGCCTGAGCAGCCAGGATTCCCGTTATAAGGCGGGCTGAGGTTGCGCTGTTGCCTGCATAAAGGACATCGGAAGGCTCTTTTAAGCCGTAAAGACCCTTGCTCTGCACTTTTATGATGTGCTCGCCCGACGGGGAGTTTGTTTCTTCTATATTTACGCCTAAGGCTCTGAATATATTAACGGTAGCCATGCAGTCCGAGCTTGCGTAAAAACCGTGAATTTCGGTAGTTCCCTGAGCCAGGGATGCCGTCATTATGCTTCTGTGAGAAATAGATTTATCCCCTCTTGCGGTTATGCTTCCGCTAAGCGGTGAATTGACTTTTGTAAAAACAGGCATGGTAAATCTCCTTATAAAATCATTTACATGATTTTACCACATCTATTATTTAGCGGCTTGATGATTTATGACAAAATAAACTCGAAATAAAAAGGCGGAAAGCCGCCGGAATTATTCTTGCGAGGTAACTATATGATAATTAAACGGGATTATTATCTAAAAAATTATATAAAAAAGAGAATGGCAGGGTAAAGATTATTACGGGAATAAGAAGATGTGGGAAATCATATCTGCTATTTAATTTATATCAAGAGTACTTGTTATACGAAGGCACCAAAGAAGAACAAAGTAACAGGCAGTAATTCTAAAATGCTTTCATACGATATGCTGACACAGTTACGGGATCGTGGTGATGAAATACATGTACAGCCTCTATAATTTGCAGAAATTTATGACTTGCATGAAAACAAAGGGCATAAAAATACTATATTCAATCGGCTTTAAATGTGGGAAGCATTTTATACATTGGAATAGAGGAATTTTTGCTTAACGAAGCAATTATAGATTTGTAAAGATATTTTGTGTCATTCGCTTGATACGAGAGGGATCTGTGGGAATGCTTATTTCCACTATTGTATATTTGGAAGATCAGAGTAGGGAGTGGCGCAATGCAAGTGCTTATGGGCAGGAAAAATCCCACAGTAAATTTACACTGCCACCACAATGTTTGATGTTGAAAAGATATATATAGCCTTATATAATTGTTAAATAGAATGATTTTGTCAATAAGTCCGGATAGGGGAGACGCTTATGGAAGAAAATAAAAATCTTGAAAATTCTAATAAAAACAACTCCGATACAGTAGAGACGGATATCAAAAATGCGAATGATTCAAAGAGTACGAACGCCTCTGAAAATACCAATGTTACCAAAAGTGCAGTAGAGATCAAGAGTACGAATATATCGGAAAAGGCAGATGCTGAAGACTCTTCTGCTGCTGAAAAGGCGGACGTTCCCGAAGCCGAATCCGACGTCGTGAGCAACGAAACATCTGAAGCCGCATCCGATGCCGTGAGCAACGAAACATCTGAAACCGCATCCGACGCCGTGAGCAACGAAACATCTGAAGCCGCATCCGATACCGTGAGCAACGAAACATCTGAAGCCGCATCCGACGCCGTGAGCAATGAAACATCTGAAGCCGCATCCGACGCCGTGAGCACCGACACATCTGAAACCGCATCCGATACCGACAGCACCGACACATCCGAAACCGATATAGAGTCTTCGGACGAGCTTGAAATTATTGATCTTGACAAGGATGATGATACCGAAGAGGTTGAAGAGGCTGAAAAGGTCAGCCGAAAAAAGAAAAGTCGAAAAAGGTTTTTTAACATAATCAGATACATAGCCATGGCGGTTATGGCGGCAGTAGTTGTTTATGAAGGCTATATGCTGGTTACTAAATATCTTGAGAATGATAAAGCCAAAAAGGAATATGAGTCCATTGAAAAGACCTATGTTACGGTGAAGGAGTCATCTTCCGCAGCGGAAGATGAAGAAGCTTACCCCGATTTGGAAATAGATCATGAAGGCTTATATAAGGAAAATAACGACTACATAGGCTGGCTTTATTTTCCCGCCGTGAAAATGTCCTATCCCGCAGTGCAGGAAAGAAAGATAAATGAATATATTGTAAAAACCTTTGAGGGCTCAATGAACGGCAACGGCGCCGTATTTATGGATATCTTGAGCGATCCCTCTTTTATGGGCATGAGCAATTTCCTGTTTGCACATAATATGAGAAACAGATCAATGTTCGGAATACTTCCCACACTTGCGGAGGAGGGCAATAAAGAACTTTTGGAAAAAGACCCGTATTTTTATGTTTATACCAAAAAAGCGGTTTTCCGTTATAGGGTATTTGCTTACTACACTTGTATGCCCGGCGGGGAAGTATATGTCGAGGTGGGTGAAGATGCTGAAAAATATGATGAAATTATAAACTATATCAATGAAAACAATTTGTACGACTGCCCTGTAAAATATGATTTTTCTTTGAGACAGGAGCTTTTGCATTTATCAACCTGTACAGATACCGGAGCGGAAAGATTTATTGTTTCGGGCATAAAAGACAAGGTCTGGTATCTGACCGATGACGCAAAAACCTTGGCTGAGGACAGATACGCAGCTATCAGAAAAGAGTTTGTTGAAGAAATAAAAAGCAAAGACGGTGATACGAAGCTTAAGATTGATTTCGAGGGGCTAAAAAAAATAAATGAAGATCTTGCAGGCTGGCTTCATGTTCCCGGTGTCGGTATTTCATACCCGATAGCGATAGAGAAGGGAACGGGAGATTACATAAAAACCACTTTCTATAAAGAAAAAGACAATGCCGGCTCCATATATGTGGATGTGGACAGTGATAAAAACTTTAACGGTTACAGCAATATGATTTTCGGGCATTACAGATCCGACGGCACGATGTTCGGATCTCTTATGGATATTGTAAATAATGAAAAATATGATTTTAAAGGAGATCCGTATTTTTATATTTATAAAGAAGACAAGGTTTTGAAGTATAAGATTTTCGCATATTGGAGAGGGAGCTTTTCCGGTGATATTACGCTTATAGTAAACGAAAACGGAGAGGGTCTGGACAGAGTCCTTTCATATATAGACAGCATGAATGTATATGAAAATAAGGATACGGAAGATCAGAGCGGGATCGGATTGCCCCGAATACTTACCCTTGTAAGCAATGCCGATTTGGCAAATAATGAAAGACTGTTTATAAGCGGAATGCTTGTAGAGGAGTAAAGCGGATATCGGGCAGTGCTTTTTATAAACAAATAATAAAAAATCAAATTTAGGCTTGCTTTTTTCAAAAAATGATTGTAATATGATCACAGTAAAGTTTGGGAAGGAGCATAATGCTTATGAAAAGACAGGGACTTAAAAAGATTATAACAGGAATAGCAGCAGTGGCGGTAATGGGCACGATAATAGCTTGCGGAGTAAAGCATGGTGCTCTTACGGATACGGCGGCAGTCAGAGGTGTAGGAGAAGGAGAAGGCGAATATTACCTTGACGATGAGGCGATTGCTCTTGCCTCGCGTGCCGCAACCACTCAGACAATGGACGAAGCGGTACAGATGGCGTTCAATTTGACCAATGAACAGAGATCCGCTAAAGGACTTGGAGGCTTTGTTTCCAATGGGGCGCTTGCAGACGCCGCAAAGGTTCGCGCACAGGAAATCGTGTCGACCTTCTCGCATACAAGACCCGACGGTTCACAGTTCTGGACAGTCAATTCAGACGTACAATGGGGAGAAAACCTCGCAAAGCTGTATAATTCGGGTGATACCGTGGTATCGGCATGGATGGCGTCTCCTACGCATGCCGCCAATATACTTGCAGCCGACTATGCGTCTATGGGAATAGGGATTTATCAGAACGGAAGCGATTGGTACTGGGCACAGGAATTCGGTCGTTAAAAAATCAAATATAATATGATTATAAAGAACTCCTACGGAAGCACCCGGTTTCCGTAGGAGTTTTTTGCATACATAAAATTTATATAGATGATACAAAGTTCAATTTGTTGTATACTGAAAAATAACGGTAGACAAAGTCTGATTTTATTCGCCGAAGGATCCTCAAGATCGAAAAGGAGCAGAAGATGAAGCCTTATCAGAAAATCGTGTCCAAAAAGGACAGCTCGGTAGTATTGAAAGTGGTGTCGGGGCATTTTATAACCCCTAATTCTCACATCAATTCATACATTGACATGACCACTATGAAAACCAGATACAGGGAGGCTCTTTCATGTGCCAAAGCTCTGTCTTGCAGATATTCGGAAACGGATGTAATAGATACTATAATATGTATGGACAATACCGAGGTGATAGGAGCATATCTTGCACAGGAGCTTGAAAATAGGGGAGTAAAAACTAAAAATATGCATAATACCGTCTATATATGTACTCCCGAGTATGACTCCTATGGTCAAATGCTGTTCAGGGATAATTCCAGGATGATGCTTAAGGACAAAAATGTGCTTATACTTCTTGCGTCCACCACTACCGGAGGGACATTAAAAAGAGCAATAGACGCCGTGCATTATCACGGGGGGCATGCAGTTGAGGTGTCGGCGATTTTTTCGCTTATGGATAAAATAAGTGACATCAGGATATCGGCTCTTTTTACCAAGGAGGATCTTCCGGAATACACCTCCAATCCGGCTGACAGCTGCGATATGTGCAAAAGAGGGGTTCCGATAGATGCGATCTGCAACGGCTTCGGATATACCGAGGTTGACCGTAATATTTAAAATATCAGCTTGTTATTACAATTATTTATAATCGGAATCGGCAATACGCATATAAAAATGTTCGGAAAAATATGAAAAAATTAAGGGTGCTTATACTGGTGGCGGCAATTTTACTTACTGCCTGCGGAGATAAAAAAACAAATACGGGAGCGACGGCGGAAAGCACATCGCCGTCCGTTGGAACTTCCGAAGTATCGGGAAGCATACAAGCTTATTCCGCTGCGGAAAAGGTGTCAACCCCTGCGGCTTCGGTCTATGGAAATAATACCTCAAGCTCCTACGTCAACAATTTTTTTAATCTGCAATTAGTTTTGCCTGACGGTTTTGAAGTCGTAGAGTCGGGAGAGGGAGTTTTTATAGCCCGAGAATCAAAAAACGGAATAAAATCGGAAGCTGTTATAGAAATAATAGTAAGTTCTCTTGATTATTATTCCGGTACTGATGAAGTATCAGCTGATTATATAGTGTCTTCACTTGAAGAGGATTACAAAAAGGAACTTGCCTCCGCTAAAAATGCCGAGATATCGGTTGAAAAGGGAAGCATAAATTTTATCGGAAATCAAACTCGTTCAGTCAATGTACATGCGACTAAAGACGGCGTTGTAACCGATTCAATCACGGCTGTTCTGATAAAAGACGGATATTTTATGCTTATAACGGCAGCGGCGGAATCCGCGGCTTCCGCTAAGTATTTGGAACATTTCACGGCAATCAATTGACATAAGCCGCAACGGAGCGTAATATTTAATAGTTGCCTAAATTGTATAAAGTATATATTTTTTATATACATATGCATATATTTTAATATTGAACAATGAAAATTGAATAAAGGAGGTGCTCCTGTAATGGATTTGGATTTAATAATTGCAGTAGTAGCAACCCTTGTCATTTCCGTGGTAGTGACTATTCTGGTTATGAATGTGTATTCCAAGTTCAAGGCGAGGAATAAAATAGGCACTGCCGAGGATCAGGCAAGGAAAATTATCGACGATGCGCTCAAATCGGCTGAGGAAACCAAAAGAGAAAAGCTTTTGGAAGCTAAAGAGGAATCCCTTAAGACCAAAAATGAAATCGAAAAAGAGGTCAGGGAAAGAAGAGGAGAGGTGCAGAGATCGGAACGCAGGATTCAGCAAAAGGAAGAGACTTTGGATAAGCGCTCAAGTGCCGTGGAAAAGAGAGAACAGGCTTTGAATGCCGCAGAGGCGAAGCTTGCGGAAGAGAGTGCGGAGATTGCCAGGCTGAATGAGCAGAGGATACAGGAACTCGAAAGAATTTCAGGTCTTACAAGCGAGCAGGCAAAGGAACAGCTTCTTGCAGCTCTTCAGGACGATCTTCACCATGAATCTGCGGTCATGATTAAAAACATGGAGGCAGAGACAAAGGACACCGTTGAAAAAAGAGCCAAAGAGCTTATTGTCGGAGCCATACAGCGTTTTGCGGCGGATCACGTTGCCGAAGCCACGATATCCGTGGTTCAGCTCCCCAATGACGAGATGAAGGGACGTATCATAGGCAGAGAGGGCAGGAATATCAGAACCCTTGAGACCATGACGGGTGTCGATCTTATAATAGACGATACTCCGGAAGCCGTTGTTATATCGGGCTTTGATCCTATCAGAAGAGAAGTGGCAAGACTTGCGCTGGAAAAACTCATAGTAGACGGACGTATTCATCCCTCAAGAATTGAAGAGATGGTGGAAAAGGCTCAAAAGGAACTGCGCAACAAGATCAAGGAGGAAGGCGAAAATGCCGCACTTGAAGCCGGCGTACACGGACTTCATCCCGAAATTATCAAGCTCATGGGAAAGCTGAGATACCGTACCAGCTACGGACAAAATGTTTTGAAGCACTCCATTGAAGTAGCGCAGCTTACGGGACTTATGGCGGGTGAAATGGGACTTGACCAGAGAATAGCAAGGCGGGCGGGCTTTTTGCATGACATAGGAAAAGCTCTCGATCATGAAATGGAAGGCTCGCATGTACAGCTCGGAAGCGAAGTTGTACGTAAATATAAAGAAAATCCCATTGTAATAAATGCCGTGGAATCTCATCACGGAGATGTTGAAGCAACGTCGCTGATATCGGTTCTGGTAGCCGCTGCTGACGCTATCAGCTCCGCAAGACCCGGAGCAAGACGCGAAACCCTGGAGACGTATACACAGAGGCTCAAGCAGCTTGAAGAAATCACCAACAGCTTCAAGGGAGTGTCAAATTCCTATGCGATACAGGCAGGTCGTGAAGTGCGTGTAATTGTGCTTCCGGAGCAGGTATCCGATGACGACATGGTGATTATGGCTCGTGATATTGCCAAGCGGATTGAAAACGAAATGGTTTACCCCGGACAGATAAAGGTTAATATCATAAGGGAAAGCAGAGCGTCGGATTTTGCCAAGTAAAAAGAAAGGCGCTCCAACCTCGGATGAGGCGTAAAAAATACCCGTACTTAATATTTAAGTACGGGTATTTTTTATTGCAATTATATATAACAAAGGAAAAACATAATAAACTTGTACTTAATCTTTAGATATGTTAAAATATTATGTAAATATAAAAAATATCAAATGAAATATCTTAAAAATATTAAAAAGTACATCAAATTAAAAAATAATATAACAGGTAAATTTATATCATAAATACTCCGGAACTTATATAGTCATCGAAAAAAAACAAAAAAATTGGCTGAAATATGATCGGTTTTATGATAGGTGAAATGTTATTATTAGTTAAACGTTAAATTTCCGTGTAATTTTTACACGGTTTGCAGCAATAATTTTTTTTCAATGAGATATGGAGGCTCGTATGAAAAGGAAAAGGAAAAAACTTACGTTTCAAAGAATCCTTGCCTTATTTATGGCTCTGTTACTTACCTTGGGGAATTTTTCTTCTCTAAAAGTAAGTGCGCAGGAAGAGGATCCGGTAACTGCCGTTGAGGCTGAAACGGCGGAAACTCCCGAAACAGCAGGGGAGGAGGAAGCTGATTCCGCTTCGGAGGATGCTCAGGCTGAAGAAGCTGCCGGGGATGAAGAGGAAGAGGCAGCCGAAGCTGCTGATCTCGAAGACAGCATTTCCGAAGATGTTCCTGAGGATGGAAATCTTAATGAAGATGAGGATTCCGAGGAAGCTTCAGAC
>CAUVOD010000054.1:0-13080 GCA_963553525.1 uncultured Lachnospiraceae bacterium
TTACAAGGCTTCGGAGGGGTTTTCATCAACACGTTTTGTCCTATAACTCAAATAAAAAGAACCCGAAATGTACTCTCATTTCGGGTTCTTTTTATATCGACTGTTTTCTTTTTAGCTTTTTGATATCAGTCTCTGACAACAACCGATATTCCGTTAGGGATACAGGTAAGAGAAGCATTTTCTCCCTTTATTTCTCTTGCCATCTTGTAGGCTGTTGCAAGATCGGGAGCGTATGTCATCTTAAGACCTTCTATCATATCTTTCTGATCCTGATTAGCTACAAATATAACCTTGTATTTACGCACGATTCTGGCAAGAATCTGTGAGCACCACTGATCGGGAGCCGTATCCTCCTGAGCGGTTGCGAGGAATTTCTGATATGCGGTTTCGATATCGGGCTCATCTGCAATAATATGGTAGAAGAAGTCTCCGCCCGTACCGTCGGAGCAGGAAGCAAGCATGATGATCACGCCGCCCTCTTTAACGGTTGCTTCGGCTGCGGTCATGCCCTTGGGAGACTGGTAAGCGTTCTGATCGAGAGGATATCCGCCGTTTGTGGAGATAACGATATCTGCGGGAGCGGGCTTTACGCAGACATAATCGGCGATGAAATCACAGCCCTTTCTGTGAGCAGTCTCATAATGTCCGGAGAATGCGGCAACGGTCTTTTTCTCTTCGTCGATAACAACATTGCAGATAAATGCGAGCTTTGCCATCTTTGCGGCTGCGAGCATATCTATGTGCATGGGGTTGTTGTCGAGAATACCCGTACGTGCAAACGGGCTGTCGATGAATTTCGAGCAGTGGTTGCCCATAACGGTTACCGCATCTGCAACGCCGGGAAGGATAGACTTGCGTCCGCCCGAGAAGCCTGCGAAGAAGTGAGGCTCAATGAAGCCTTCGGAAACGAGAAGTGATGTTTCCATAGCGACCTTGTCTATTATACAGTCGGGACCTGAGGGAAGAGATCCTACCTTAACATTTGTTGAAGGGTTGTGTGCGTCGTGCACTACGATGTTGTCCTTGAATTCATTATAGAGAGCGTCACCGAGCTTTGATTTAAGCTCTTCAACGGTTGTAGGACGATGGAAGCCGGTAGAAACAAGAAGAGTTACCTTGATATCGGGATTTCCGAGTCTGAGCTCCTCCAGCATTACGGGAAGGATATCCTTACTGGGAACGGGACGGGTATGATCGCTTATGATAATAACGCAATCAGGCTTACCCTTTGCAAGCTCCGACAGACGGGGGCTGTCGATAGGATTCATCATGGACTCTCTTACAATATCGATACCTGCACGATCGCTTACGAGCTTATCAACATTTGAAGTAAGGACGGGAGTATCATCGGGTACTTCGAGATCCATAGTTGTTTTGGCATAAAAGAATTTTACCGTTTTCATTTTTCTTTACCTCCTTGGAAAACATTAAAAAATACATAAAAAATACATAAAAAACCAACACCACGTAGTTTAATCAGATTTACTCTATCATATTGATTATATCGTTACAAGATTAACTTATTGTAACGATATCCAAAATAATGCCTGTATTTTTGGATAATTTTATAAATAATGAAAAAACATTAGAATTTTATGTAGAAAAATGAAAAGGAGAGGGCTTTTATATCGACCGATCAGGTCGGACATTTTGTAATGGATTTTTAATGAAATTAAGAAAATATACGTATTTTTGATAGTTTTAAATATACGTGATCACAGTATGATCAAAAAACCGATAAAAATATAAACGAAATTGTGGATAACTCTGTGGAAATTGTGGATTATTCGGTAAAAATAACAAACGAGCTTAAATAAGCGCTTCATAAAAGCTGCAAAAATACTCATATCGAAATTACGATAACTTAAAAAGGCGAAAAAACTTAAAAGGTCAAAAGCGGCAGAAAAACACTTATCTGACAAGAAAAAATACAAAATCCGCCATAGTTTTGCTTCACAATCGCCATATATTGCGTTATTATATGGGGGATGATACTAAATAAAGCCTTATATTGGAGAAGATTTGAATAATACAGATTTAAAAACAGTTGTGAAGCCGAAACTGCTTCTTGTAGACGGGCACAGTATGCTTAACAGGGCATTTTACGGTCTTCCGGATTTGACAAATTCGGAGGGGCTTCATACGGGAGCCGTTTTCGGCTTTATAAATATACTTCTAAAAATAATTGACGAAGAAAAGCCGGATTATATGGTTGTTGCGTTCGATGTCAGCGCTCCGACCTTCAGACATGAGATATACTCCGAATATAAGGGAACGCGTAAATCCATGCCCGACGAGCTTAGAGAGCAGGTTCCTCTTATGAAGGAAATGCTTTCCGCAATGAAGGTGTGCTGTGTTGAAAAGGCGGGACTTGAAGCCGACGACATCATGGGGACTCTTGCAAAAAGAATGCAGTCGGAAGGCGGCTGTGCGGTTATTTTGTCGGGAGACAGGGATCTTCTTCAAATAGCGGATGAAAACATCAAAATCATTCTTCCGAGGACAAAATTCGGCAGGACGGAATATGAGCATTTCACACCTGAAAAAGTTGAAGAAGAGTACGGTGTAACACCGTCGGGCTTTATAGATCTTAAGGCATTGCAGGGAGATGCTTCCGACAATGTGCCGGGCGTACCCAAGGTGGGAGAAAAAACGGCAAGAGAGCTGATGATCGGATACGGGTCGATAGAGGGTATCTATGCACATGTAGATGAGATAGTGAAAAAGTCCGTAAGGGAGTCGCTTATCGCAAGCAGAGAACTGTGCGATCTGTCCAAAAGTCTTGTGACCATAAATACGGCGGCGGAAATAGATATAGACATAAAAAATACTAAAATAGTCAATATTTACAATTCCGAATCATATGCAATATGCAAAAAATTGGGCTTTAAACAACTGCTGTCACGTTTTGAAAACACCAAAAAAGATGGTGGAGATTTCGTAGTTAAAGCTGAATATTCAAGCCTGAAATCGGAGGGTAATCTATCCGCAATTTACAGTGAAATCAGCGGTAAAGAGCTTATAGGGCTACATATAATAACAAGCGATATCAACATTGTTTCGATGGCGATTTGTCTTTCAGAGGATAAGGTATATTACATAGATACAAGAAACGGTTGTTTTTCAATTACGGTACTCAAGGAGTTCTTGGATCGAATTACAATATCAGCCGATATTGATATAAAAATTGCAGCTTTCGATATAAAAAATACATTATCCCTGTTTAATTACAAAGGGCTTATAGACCTTGAACAGGGATCGCCCGTCACAAAAATATTTGATACTTTAATTGCTGCATATCTTCTTAATCCCGTTAAGAATGATCATACTGCGGAGAGCATAGCTTATGAGCAGCTCGGTATGACTTTGAGGAACAGGAGCGAAAGATTTTTAAAAACGGCATTTGAGGATATAAAATCTCAAAATAGCGACAGTTCGTCACCGGAGGAAGAGGGGGATACCCTGAAGGGATATGCCTGTGATCTTGCTCTTGCCGCATATCTTTCGTATTTTCCGCTTAAAGCCAAGCTGGAAAAAGCTTCCATGCTTGAGCTTTTTGAGAATATCGAGCTTCCCCTCACCTTTGTTTTGCATGATATGGAAGAGGCGGGTGTCATTGCTAAAAGCGATGAGCTTAAAGCTTACGGTGACAGGCTTGCTCTGCGTATAAAAGAGCTTGAGGATGATATTTATGAGGCTGCGGGAGAACGGTTTAACATCAATTCTCCGAAGCAGCTGGGTGCTATTTTATTTGAAAAGCTCGGTATTAAAGGTTCCAAAAAGAATAAATCGGGGTATTCCACAGCCGCGGATGTGCTTGAAAAGCTGGCGGAGGAACATGAAATAGTCAGAAATATCATGGAATACAGAGCGCTCGCCAAGCTTAAATCAACATATGCCGACGCTCTTTCGGGATACATAAAGGAAGACGGAAGAATACATACGGTATTCAATCAGACTATTACGGCAACCGGACGCATATCGTCATCGGATCCCAATTTACAGAATATTCCCATGAGAACGGAGCTCGGCAGGCTTATACGCAAGATCTTCGTTCCCATGGAGGGATGCATTTTTACGGATGCGGATTATTCCCAGATCGAGCTTAGGATACTTGCGCATATGTCGGGAGATGCCGAGCTTATAGAAGCTTATCACAGCGGAAAAGACATACATGCAATTACCGCTTCCAAGGTGTTTCATGTTCCGCTTGAGGAAGTCACTCCTCTCATGAGAACCAACGCCAAAGCCGTTAATTTCGGGATAATTTACGGAATATCGGCATTTGGACTCGGAAACGACCTCAATATCCCCAGAGAAGAGGCGGCAAGGTATATGAAGCAATATTTTGAAACCTACCCCAATATCAAAAAATATCTCGATACTACGGTTCAGGCCGCAAAGGATAAGGGATATTCGCTTACTCTTTACGGAAGGAGGCGTCCCATACAGGAGCTTAAAAGCGGCAATTTCATTCAAAGAAGTTTCGGAGAGAGGGTGGCTATGAACGCCCCCATACAGGGAACGGCAGCCGACATAATGAAAATAGCCATGATCAGAGTATGGAGAAGCTTAAAAAAAGAAGGTTTGAAAAGCAGACTTATACTCCAGATTCATGACGAACTTCTGGTGGAAACCCGGGAGGAAGAAAGAGATAAGGTAATGAAGATCCTGACTTTTGAAATGGAAAACGCCGCAAAGCTGAGCGTTCCTTTAGAGGTTGAGGCACATGAGGGTAACAACTGGTATGAAACCAAATAGAGTATAAAATCGTTGTTCTGCATTGAGCTATCGCCAAATGGGTAACAACTGGTATTAAACCAAACAGAGGATAAAATGCTTATAATAGGGGTAACCGGCGGTGTAGGCAGTGGAAAAAGCACAATACTTGACGAGATAAAAAAATTATACAACTGTCGAATTATAAAGACCGACGAAATTGCAAATGATATAAAAAAACCGGGTGAATTATGCTACAATAAGCTGGTTTTTCTTTTAGGGGAGTCCATACTTCTGCCTGATAAGGAAATAGACAAAAATAAAATGGCTAAGCTTATTTTTAAAAAAAAGAACCTTCTTGACTAGGTAAACGAAATATTACATCCCGAGGTTGAAAAATATATTGACAGAGTCATTTTTGAGGAAAAGAAGAATAAAAATATAGACATATTATTTATAGAAGCCGCACTTCTGATAGAGGTCGGATATAAAGACAAATTTTTGGATGAACTTTGGTACGTATATGCGGACGAGCCTTCAAGAAAAAACAGACTCAAAGAGTCAAGAAACTATTCCGATGATAAGATAAACGAAATATTATCAAGCCAGCAGACGGATGAGGGCTTCAGGTATCATTCCGATTTTGTAATAGATAATTCAAAAACTGTTGATTATGCAGTTTCACAGATAAAAGACAGGCTTAAAAAGATTTCTTTCATGGAGAAAAATATATGAAGCGTAAACAGCGTGAAGAAAATGTGGTATTCGGACTGGATATAGGAACCAGGAGTATAGTCGGGACGGTTGGCTATATGCTGGACGATAAATTCTATGTTTTATCTCAAAAGATAAAAAAGCATGAAACCAGAGCCATGCTGGACGGTCAAATTCATGATATAAGCAAGGTTTCTTCAACTATTAAAAATATAAAGGCTTTGCTCGAACAGGAAACCGGAATAGAGCTTACCGACGTGTGCATAGCCGCTGCCGGACGTGTCCTCCGCACAGTGCAGGCAAGTTACGGAGAAGAATATGAAGAGCCTAAGAATATAACGGAAGAGGATATCTACGACATGGAATCCAAAGCCGTAGAAAGGGCTTATAACACCTTTGTGGGAGAAGGCGGTCAGGATGAAAAGTATTTTCTTGTAGGCTATACGGTAAAGCATTATTACATGAACGGCTACAAAATAGTCAATCTTGAAGGACATACCGTGGACAGCGCAGCGCTTGATCTCATAGCGACCTACCTTCCGCAGGACGTGGTTGACGGGCTTTACAAAGCTTGTGAAAGAGCCGATCTCAATGTTGCCAATCTGACTCTTGAGCCTATTGCGGCTATCAAGGTCGCAATTCCTGAAAGCTATCGTATGCTGAATCTTGCGCTTGTTGACGTGGGAGCGGGAACAAGTGATATTTGCGTTACCAACGAGGGGGCAATAATAGCATATGGTATGATACCGGAAGCGGGAGATCACCTTACAGAAACCATAGCCCAGAGCTGTCTTGTTGATTTCAATACGGCGGATCAGATAAAAATAGACGCTTCGACAAATGACGTCGTCACCTACTATGACATTATGGGGCTTAAAAAGACCATAACAAGCGAAGAAATCGGAGAAATGCTCAGACCTCAGGTTGAAAGAATGGCTGATCACGTGGTCGAAACCATAAAGAAATTAAATGGCGACAGAGCGGTACAGGCTGTTTTTGTGGTAGGAGGCGGAGGACGTATTCCGGGATATACGGCAGCGATTGCCGAAGGAATGTCGATAGCGGGTGAACGCGTCGCCTTAAGGGGAGAAGAGGTGATGAAAAATATAGTATTCCCTCAAGATGAGGAAATTCAGCGGGATTCCCTTATTGTTACTCCTATAGGGATTTGTCTAAGCTACTATGACGAGTCTAATAATTTTATCTTCGTTTCCTTTAACGGGACTCAGACCAAAATATATGATAACGGCAGATTGGCTGTTGCCGACGCCGCAATGCAGGCTGCTTTTCCCAATGCGGATATTTTCCCCAAGAGAGGAGAGGAGCTTAGATTTACGATAAACGGCAATACCAGAATTATAAGAGGTGAAAGCGGTGAGGCGGCGGTTATAAGGCTTAACGGAAAGCCTGCCGATATTCACACAAAGATTCGTCCCAACGATGTGATAGAGGTCGAACCCTCAACAGCCGGAGAAGCCGGAAAAGCACGTATATCCTCCCTTCCCGAATATGTCTCCAAGTTCAATGTCAATGTTGACGGAAAAAATATTCCGGTATCGCGTTTTGCAACCGTGGGCGGAGAGCCTCAGACCGAATATTATGATATAAAGAGCGGTGATGATATAAAGATTCTTGATTATGATACCGCAGAGCAGATCGCTCAACTGCTTGATATTGAGCTGACTCCCGATACGGTTATTTATGTAAACAATGAAAGAGCCGATCTTTCCACCCCCGTATATGAGAATTTCAAAATAGAATTTAAGCATATGGATGAGGTTCTCATGGAGAATTACAGGGATTTTCCCGATGCGGAGCAGGTTGCGAGGGAAATTGAGGAGGGAGAGTACGAGGATGAAGCGGAAAATTCACCGGAGGAAGCCTCATATGATCATTCGGAACGTGATTCAGCCCGCACATCAGCGTCCTTTGCCAAAAAAGAGGCTGAACAGAAGCTTGCAATATCCGTAAATGATCAGCCTGTCATATTATATGGAAAGTCCGAATATGTATTCGTAGATGTTTTTGATTTTATAGATTTTGACCTTACGAAGCCTAACGGAAGAACTATAGTAACTCTTCTTAACGGCAAAACTCCGGATTATATGCAGAAACTTGGTCCCAACGACAAGGTTGAAATTTATTGGGCAAAAGCATGATGAGATTTTGCAGTATAGCCAGCGGATCATCCGGTAACTGTATCTATGTGGGAAGCGGCAATACCCATATTCTTATAGACGCCGGCTGCAGCAAGAAAAAAATAGTTGAAGGCTTAAAGGGACTTGATCTTGACTTGAAGGATATCGACGCCTTGTTTATTACTCACGAGCATTCGGATCATATAGGCGGTCTTAAGGTTCTGCTTAAAAATTCCGAGATGCCGGTTTATGCTACAAGAGGAACCTTTGACGGAATAAAGGATAAGGATACCAACAGTCTTTTGGCTGACAGGGAAAAAAATATTGTAAGAGCTGAAGAATCTGTGAGCTTAAAGGAGCTTACGGTAAAACCCTTTGAAGTGAGTCATGATGCCCTGGAACCCGTGTGTTACAGAGTGGATTCCGGAAATGCTTCCGCGGCCGTTGCGACCGATATGGGCGTATTTTCCGATAAAATAATAAGAGGCTTAAGCGGAGTGGATGTCCTTTTGCTTGAAGCCAATCATGATATAAGGATGCTTGAAAGCGGTCCTTATCCGTACAGCTTGAAGAGAAGAATATTGGGAGATAAAGGACATCTGTCAAACGATTCGGCAAAGGATCTTCTCGTATCGCTGCTGCATGATAATTTGAAGGCGGTAATGCTCGGACATTTAAGTGAGTGCAACAATCTTCCGGAGCTTGCTTATGAAACTGTAAGAGTCGGGATTGAAATGGATGAGTGCCCGTATAAAGCGTCCGATTTTAAAATAACGGTTGCAGGAAGAAGCGAACCGGGTAAATTGCTTGAATTTTAAAAAAGGAGAAAAAGGATTTTGGAATATTCTGAAGTCGCCGCTCTGATAAATGAAAAAAAAATAGATGAAGCGGGCGCAGCTCTGAAAGAGCTGCGTATTTTACATCCCGATGATGTCAATACTCATATAGTCACCGCTTCTTATTATGAGGTGACAGGAGACTCGAATGCCGAGTTTGAGGCTCTATCGGAGGGCATGAGAATTGATCCCGTAAATTATGAAATATTTTATATGCTCGGTCTTTATTATGAAAAAATCAATATAAATCAAGCGTTTTTATGTATGGAACAAGCGTTATTTTATTGTAAAAAGCAGGGTACTAAGGAGGAGTGTGAGCTCATTTCCTTGAAGCTTTCCGAATATGAAAGAGAAGCGGGCTTCAGTCTTAATAAATTTTCGGTTTTGATACTTTCTTATAATGACAGGGACATCATGATAAAAAATATAAATTCATTCAGAGAAAATGTTCCCTCATCATCCTATGAATTTATCGTGGTTGACAACAATTCCGATGACGGAATTGTGGAATGGCTCAAAAAGCAAAGCGATATTATTTTAATTGAAAATGATGAAAATGCGGGTTTTCCCGAGGGCTGCAACATGGGAGTACGCCGCTGCGACAGGGAAAAGGATTTGCTTATTATCAACAATGATGCCGTACCGGCCGTAAACGCCGTTTTTTGGCTCAGAATGGGGCTTTATGAAGGCAGGAATGTAGGTGCGGTGAGTGCCGTTTCCAACAATGCCTCTACTCAAAATGTTGAAGGATTCGATATTGACGGCAGTTCTTCCTTTGAGGAGTGTATGAAAGCGGCAGCAGACATATGTATTCCCATGAAAAATCCTTATGAGGAAAGGTTCAGATTTACGGGATTTGCGGTTTTGCTGAAAAAAGAAGCCTATAATAATCTGCTGCTTGAAGACGGCGGCATATTCGATAATGGATTTTCTCCCGCCTATTTTGAAGATGACGATTTGGGTATAAGGACTGCCGCTTCCGGCTACAGACAGTATCTTTGCCACAATTCCTTTATTTATCATAAGGGCGGAGAGGGCTTTGATATAAAGAATGAGAAAAAAAACGCCTCAAAACAGGAGAGAATACAAAAAAACAGACAAAAGTTTATAGATAAGTGGGGCTTCGATATATGGGGATATGAGGCTTCCTATGACGAGATGATCGCACTTATAGAGAAGGAAAGAAGCTTCCCTCTGAGGTTTTTGGAGATAGATTGCGGAATGGGGATAAATCTTTCAAAAATAAAATATCTTTACCCCTATTCATATACTGCGGGAATAGAGCTGAGCCGAACCGCCTGTGCTTACGGTCGTTTCATGGGTGATATAATATGCGGCGACCCCTGTGCCGTAACATTTCCCTGGATAGAGGAGAGCTTTGACTATATATTTGCGGGGGATAGGCTGAAGAACATTAAAAATCAAATGTTATTTTTGAAAAAGCTGAAAACTTATTTAAAACCGGACGGTATTATTTTTTTCGTCAACAGCTTGGACGGTGATATCAATACACAAAAGGACTTGCTTGAGAAAAACGGCTTTAGAAATGTGGAAGTAATAGACGAGTTTATAACGGCGGTGAAATAATGAATATAATATATATGAATCTTGGCAGCTACTGTGATGTTGACATGCTTGACATGTTTGAAGAGCTGAAAAAAGAAGGAGAAGACATCAATGTCACGGTTAGAAAATTTAAAAATACCCCTGAAAGAAGCGATGAAATATTTGAAAAAGAGCTGTATACTTTGATAAAAGAATTAAAACCTGACGTTATTTTTTCGTTTAATTATTATCCTTTAATTTCAAAATCCGTTCAGTCGGCGTTTGAGGAAAGCGGTGCACTTTATATTTCCTGGGTTTACGATTCTCCGTTGGTATCCCTTTTTTCCTGCACTCTTATCAATGAGTGCAACAGAGTGTTTTTATTCGATTATTCTCTGTATGAATTTTTGGAGGGTCAGGGTATAAATACGGTATTTTATCTGCCTCTTGCAGTTAATGTCAAGCGTCTCGATTCAATGAAGATAAGCGCTGATATATGGCATAAATATCAGGCGAGAATTTCTTTTGTAGGAGGGCTTTATACTGAGAATCATACTTTTTATGATCGTATGGAAAAGTCTCTTGATCCGTACACAAAGGGTTATTTGGAAGGTCTTATGAATGCCCAGCTTAAGGTTTCGGGAATCAATTTTATAGAGAAGAGTTTAAATAAAAGAGTTGTTGCCGATATGTACGCCGCATATCCCGTTGATGCCAATCCCGACGGAGTTGAAACGACGGAGTGGCTGTACTCCGAATATTTTATAAACAGAAAGATAACTCAGATTGAAAGATCCGAATACCTGCGGTTGATAGGTCTTAAAAATCCGGTTTCTCTTTATACGAGGGATAACAATTTTGCTGCGGAGGGCGTAAAGGTCTATCCTCCCGTAGACTACTACGATATGACTCCCTATGTGTTCAAATGCAGCGATATAAATTTAAATATATCGCTCAGATCAATACATACGGGAATTCCGCTTCGCATATTCGATATTATGGGCTGCGGAGGCTTTGTGCTCACCAATTATCAGGAGGACATGCTCAGACACTTCGTGCCCGACAGGCATTTTGTTTACTTCGAAGATAAAAAGGATATGCTGGAAAAGATTGATTTTTACCTTTCACACGATAGGGAAAGGGAGGAAATTGCAAGAAACGGATATGAGGAATGTTTGAATAACCACACATTCAGACACAGATGGCGGCAGATACTAGATGTAGTAGAAAAATAAACGAAAAACAGCATATACTGTATTATAAAAATATATTGACGATTTATCGTATATCGGCTATACTGAGTACTGTCTTAAAATAAAGTGGGAAGGCAGTTATGAACAAAGCTGAGATACTGAAAACAGAGATTTTGAACCAGTTCAAGAGCATAAGACAGTTTGCAATGGATATGAAAATACCCTATTCAACTCTTGTTACTGCGCTTGACAGAGGCATAGAAGGCATGGCGTACGGCACGGTTATAATGATGTGCGACCGCCTTAATTTAAATCCCGTAGACTTCACTCCGCTCGAGGAAGGCTCCAATCTGGGCGGTCAGATAGTCGAGAACAGGGTTATGCAGGAATATAACAAGCTTAATAAGGCTGGGCGTAAAAAAGGTCTTGAATATATGTCCGATCTCGGGCTTATTGAAAAATACAGAGGATAAATACAATACGGCGGTCCGTCATTTTCTTTGAACGAACGGTAAATTTGCGGCATATGCGGGCGTTAGGAGATAAAATTGAAATTTGATTATCTTATAGTAGGTTCGGGTTTATATGGCTGTGTTTTTGCACATGAAATGCAAAAGCGCGGCCATTCGATTTTGCTTATAGAAAAGAGAAATGAAATAGGAGGAAATGTACACAGCTCTTTAAAAAGAGGGATACAGGTACACGATTACGGAGCTCATATTTTTCATACCTCCGATAAGGAAGTATGGGATTATGTAGGCAATTTCGTAACCATGAACAGGTATACCAACTCGCCGGTAGTATTTTATAAAGGTGAGACCTACAACCTCCCCTTCAATATGAATACGTTTAACCGTATGTGGGGAGTCCGCACACCAAAGGAAGCGGAAGAAAAAATAAAAGAGCAGTCCGAACTTGCGGTAAGAGAGATTATTGCAAAAAGGAGATCCATAAAGCCGTCTGAGGTAAGTTGCGATGAAATAAGAGATTTTAAAGCGGACAACCTTGAAGAGCAGGGGCTTTTTCTTGCGGGAAAAGATATTTTTGAAAAGCTGATAAAGGGTTATACGGAAAAGCAGTGGGGAAGATCCTGCGGCGAGCTTCCGGGCTTTATTATAAGCAGGCTTCCCTTCAGATTTATTTATGATAATAATTATTTTAACGACAGCTATCAGGGCATACCCAGGGAGGGCTATACCGCTTTTTGCGAACGCCTTTTGGGTATTGACAGGAGCTTTAAGGCGGAAGACTGTGAAAATGCAAAGCCCATAGAGCTCAGGCTCGGAACTTCGCTTAAGGATGTCCTTATTTTCAAGAATGATCTTCCCGAGGAAGAAAACGGATACTTTATTTCCAGAAACGGAGATACGTTTAAGCATATAGTATATACAGGCAGAATAGATGAATTTTTTTCATTTAAGGAAGGACGTCTTGAATACAGGTCGCTCCGCTTTGAAACTGAGGATCTGCCTGATGTTGACAATTATCAGGGAAATGCGGTTGTAAACTATACCGAGAGAAGTGTTCCGTACACCCGTATCATAGAGCATAAGCATTTTCTTTTCGGAGAGGGTGAGGGAACGGTTATAACAAGGGAGTATCCTGAAATTTATGAAGAGGGTAAAGAACCGTATTATCCTATAAATGATGAAGCTAACAATTCCGTATACGAAAAATATGAAGAGCTTGCAAAGAAATACAAAAATATAAGCTTCGGCGGTAGACTGGGAACATATAAATATTACAATATGGATCAGGTTATAAGACAGGCTCTTGACGACAGCAGAAGGCAATAGTCATATAAGAGATTCCGTTACCCGCATAAAAAAATACCGACCCGCAATCGTCGGATTTGACTTTTGAGGTCGGTACATATTTTTCGAGTTATAGGACAAAACGTGTTGATGGCTAATCCCATTGATCATAGAATCTGTC
>CAUVOD010000055.1:0-12843 GCA_963553525.1 uncultured Lachnospiraceae bacterium
CGGTCAGTTGAATTTAATTTGGTGCATTTGGATATTATTGAAGAAAACTCGTTTTTTTGCTTTTTTTCAAAATAGGATTCACAGGATGTCAACTCTTTAAGAAGCATTCCGATCGCATAAATATCGGTTTGTGGAGTTGAAACTCCAAATCCATACTGTTCGGGAGCTGCATATCCTTTTGTACCTAATAAAGCGGTATCTTCATTTTTGGAGTAAGAGTGATATTTGGCGGCGTTAAAATCTAAAAGGAACAGCTCTCTGGAGGGAGAAATTATAATATTTGACGGTTTGATGTCTCGATGAATTATTGACGGAACACAACTATGGAGTTCCTTTACAATCAAGCAAAGCCTGACGGCGATGTCACGGATTTTATCATTTGTAAAAGGAGTACGTTTTTCTATTAACTGCTCTAAAGTATCTCCGGAGATATATTCTTCGATAACCGTTAATTTGCCGTTTTCCTCGTACACTTCATAGATCTTCGGAGTGTTGGAAATCGTATGGATCCTAAGGTATTCATAAACAGCTTTATTATAGATATCTAAAATCTTTTTTACATAGATTTTGTTTGTTTCAATATGCTGAACAACATATATTTTATGAGGCTCGCTTATAGCTGCAATCGGCTTGTAAAATGACATGAATAATCTTGACTCAACATCCATAATGTAGAACCTTTCTTAATCTTATTTACGCGAGCAATGAAGCCAAAAAACCTTGGCGGATGTCGTGGTAACGATAGGTTACACTAACAATTAACCCAAGGTTTCGAGCTTGCTCAAGATCTTGGCGAATGCCGCGATAACGAGGAAAACCAACGGAGTGTGTGAAGCGTGTTTTCCGTAGTTGTGAATTCATTATAGCAGAGGAGCTTAAACGTATGAATAAAAAAAGTACAGAAGACCTGGAAAAGATTTTAGGAACAACGCATATTAAAAACATTGAGGGGTATATTAAAGAAAATTCGGACAGTATACTGAGCTCCGACAGACCTTTTTCAGATTACATTCGAGGAATTATAAAAGAAAAGGGCTTGTGCAGACAGGATATTTTTTTGGACGCCGACATCCCGGAAAGATACGGCTACAAACTGATCACAGAAGAAAAGCATACTCGCCAAAGAGATATAATATTACGCATTTGCTACGCCGCTCACATGACTTTGGATGAAACCCAAAAAGCACTAAAGTATTACAGAATGCCGGGATTGTATGCAAAAGTTCCGAGGGACGCTTTGATTATGATAGCGTTTAATGAAAGACCCGGAAGCATAATCGATGTAAACAGCTTCCTCAAGAAAAACGGAATGGATGTTCTGCGATCAAGCGGAGTCCAAGAATAATTCAAAAATAATTCATGAATAATTCCACCGCCACGGTGGGAACGCCGCCCGGAAATGAGTGTTATACTGTACCAGCTTGAAATGAGAGCGAAAAGTAGAAAATATTTTGCACATTCATTTTTAGGGGAGGGTATGAGAAAACACTATCTTATGTTAAATGTAATTGCCCCTTTATTGGCAGGTGCAAGCATTTACTATCTATTTTTCCCAAAAACAATATTTGTAGAGTTCATAGATGAATTTTTAGGCTGTTCATATCATATACCGATAGATCCGGAGAATATTTTTGTAAGAGGATTTAGATATTATTTACCGGATTTTCTCTGGGCATATGCTTTTACGGGGCTTGTGATCTGTTTAACAGGCTATGATAAGCGGTATATTGCTGCGGCTTTTTTATTTGAAGTGTTGATGGAGCTTATACAGTTGTTTCCGTCAATAAGGGGGACGTTCGATGTTTGCGACATAATTACGGAAATGGTTGCAAGCGTCTTGGCTATTATTTTATCCATAAGGAGGACAAGTAATGAAAAGGTTTAAAATTTTAGGTTTTGCGGCAATTATGCTTGCTTTCAGCGTTATGTCTATCGGAAGCGGATCAGGTAAAGGTTCGGAGAAAAAGGATATTGTAGCCGACAACGGCGGTTCAAATGCTGAGTCGGATAAATCTGCAAATGAAGCAAATTCCGAGTCCGCTTCATCGTCCGTTATGATAGAGGAACAGGTCTTATTTGAAAAAGACGGACTTAAGGTTACGGCGACGGAGTATGTCGTTGACTCTATTTGGGGAGACGGTATCAAGCTGCTAATTGAAAACGACGGAACAACGGATGTAGGTCTTGGCTGTACAGCACTTATTGTAAATGACTATATGATTACGGATTTATTTTCCACAACGATTGCGGCAGGTAAGAAAAGCTATGAAACCTTGAATCTTTCAAGCTCCGGCTTAAAGGCGGCAGGAATTGAAAATGTGGGAAAAATCGAGATTTATTTCCATACCTTTGATACTGAATCGTATATGCCTATATCAAACATTGATTGCGTTACCATCAAGACTTCGGCATTTGATTCCATGGACGCCACGCCTAATGATGTAGGTAAGGAATTATACAATTCCGACGGAATAAGAATAGTAGGTAAGTATGTGAATGAAAGCAGCTTCTGGGGAGCCGCCGTTCTTCTTTACATAGAAAACAACAGCGGAAAAAATCGAATTATCCAATGTGACGATATGTCGGTTAACGGATTTATGGTTACACCGTATTTTTCATCTACGGTATATGACGGAAAGAAAGCTATTAACGAAATAACGCTTATGTCATCAGAACTTGAAGAAAATAATATTACAAGCGTTGATGAGATTGAACTCAAATTTAAAATCAGCGATGATAATTTCATAAACAGCACGGAAACTGATGTTATCAGCTTTTCAACAAAATAAAGTGTATTTTTTGGAGGTTAAAATGAAGATTTGGAAATTGGTTTCCGGTATTTTATCTATTGTATTGTTCTTAATCATAGAATTGCAGTCATGTGCCGCAGGCTTTGTAAATGCTTTGGAAGATAACGGAGACTCGTCCGGATCGGTGGGCTTCATCTGCGGGATTTTGATTCTTGCAGGCGGCATTGTTTCAATCGTTTCAAGAAAATCAACGAAGAATGGCGGAAATATTGCTTTAATCGTCCTATTCGGTTTGGCAGCGGCGATAGGCTTTACAGGATACGGAAATTACGGCGATCTGATTATCTGGTCGGCATGGGCACTGATAAATGCGGTATTGGCGGTCGTTTCAATCGTTAAAAATAAGAAGGCTGTATAATAATAGATAATAGAATTGAAATCGTTTTAAAGGGTGTGCCGGCAGGTATGCCCTTTGATTTTTCCCAAACGGATTAAACATCTCCCAATATGAGATCGAAATTGGGGAAAGAAAAAATATTGGTAGAAAGCGTTTTTTAATTTGGTCATTTGGGAATTAAATTTAGTCATTCTACTCACAAATGGCTAAATTGAAATGATTTAGCATGAAGCGGAAAATGATCCCACACCGTTTATCAAATATATGCTTAAGATGGTACTGGCATGCTACAAGGAATTTGAAGAACGTGTTGGCGTTATGGATGACACCGGTGTGAAGAACTCGGCATATGACATAGTTAAAACATTCGTAGATAAGAAACTTGGAAAGTTCACAGCGGCGGATGTACTTGCAAACTGTTATAGTGTTGGACGTACTTCTGTATTTAATACCCTTAAGAAGTTATCTGAAGAGGGATATATTGAAAAGCATGGTCAAAGACAAAACGCTTTTTATGTGAAGAAGAGCACAGATATATTGTAAATACAATGGCACACGCACGCTTCTTTGGTTTGGCGTAGGATAACTTTGGATTGACCATATAAATCTATGTATTGGGTAGATGAAACTTTGGATTGGCAATAAAATCGGGATGCTGAAGAAACTGTGCTTTTATGTATGATTTCTTTTGAAGAAATGGAACTATATTTTTGATATAGATAAAATAACTAGATTAGTAGCAAATAAAGTAGCAAATAAAGTAGCAAATAAAGTAGCAAATAGAGTAGTAAAAAAAGAATCGAATAGAGTATAATTCATAGTAGCGGAGAGTAATTATACAAAAGAGAAAAACCGCTGCCAAGAGAATAATGTGTTTAGAAGGCGTGAAGCTATGAATATAGGAGTAGAAACAGAAAAAATAGAATTTAAGAAAACAACCGGTGAGCTCCGGGAGGGAATAACTTCGTTGGCTTCTATGCTCAATAAGAATGGCTATGGAGTTCTGTATTTTGGAGTTAAGGACAATGGGGATGTAGTTGGTCAGCAAATGGGAGACAGAACACTTAGAGAAATATCTCAGGCAATAGCAAATTTCCTTAAGCCACAGGTTATACCGATCATAGAACATGAATTGATCGATGATAAAAACGTAATAAAAATTGAAGTGCGTGGTTCAGAAAAACCATATTCGGCATATGGGCGTTACTATATGCGATCGGCGGATGAAGATAGAGAATTGAGCCCAACAGCCCTTAAGGAGTTGATGGACAGACAAATCTCATCAGATATTTTGACTTTGATTCCGGCACCGGTACAGACGCTTACTTTTAATAAACTTAAAATTGCATATGTAACAGCCGGTCTGACAGTTGATCAGACAACCTTTGAAGATAATACAGGCTTGAAAAACAGCGATGGAAAATACAATATGATGGCCTTTTTACTTGCTGATGAAAATGATATTTCGATAAAAGTTGTTACTTTCGCCGGAAAAGATAAGACGGATCTTATAAAGAGAAATGAGTATGGGGGGACTTGCCTTGTTACCGCTATAGACAAAGTGCTGGATTACATGGAATCCGTTAATGAAACTATGGTTACGATGGGGAATCATAGGCGAACGGAAGAAAAATTATTTGATATGGCCAGCTTTAAAGAGGCCTGGCAAAATGCATGTATTCATACGAAATGGGACAAAGGAAATCCACCGGCAGTTTATATTTTTTCTGACAGAATAGAAATAATATCTACGGGGGGCTTACCGGTAGATTTGAACAAGGAGGAGTTTTACAAAGGAATAAGTAAGCCGGTAAATTCTAAGCTTCAAAAGATATTCGGACAATTAGGATATGTGGAACAAACTGGTCATGGCATTCCTATTATAATCAATAATTATGGCAAACAGGCTTTTGATATCATGGAGAATTTTGTTAATGTCACTATTCCATTTAATTATGAGAAAAATAGTATTGGAGGAACAGACATTGATAATGAAGTCAGCATTAATGAGGCGGAGCAACGTGTTATCAATTATATAAGTCAAAATTCCAGTATCACGATAAAAGAATTAGTTGCGGTAAGTGGATACTCTGATGGATATATAAGAAAAATACTTACATCATTAAAAGAAAAGAATGTCATAGAACGTCAGGGTGGAAATAAAGCTGGGAAGTGGGTTGTTATAAGGCAGAAATAATAAGGTAGATGGTATTTACAGATTGTGTTCAGAAGAATATAGATGTATTTACACTTTTTGAGTAGCTATTTACAAAATCAGGATTTTTTTGATCTTGCAGAATGGGTATGAATTAGAAAAATGTCGAAACGAATAAATGAGAACGCAATGATGCGTAGGAAGAAAGATGCGAATTAATAATATAAATAACTGGAAATACTCGGAAACACTGAATACAATGCTTTTCTTTGCGCAGAGAATGGATGAATTACTATTTCATCATAGTACGGATTCATATAGATATCCTGTTTTATCAATAATAGGTTTATGTGAAGAATTTATTCAGGTATATGAAGATGCTGAAAAAAAGATAATTCACGAAAAAAATATTGACCATATCCTCGATGAAATATTGTCTAGATTAAAGGAGGATACTGTTGCTATAAATATTATAACTTCTGAGTTTAAGGATAGGATTGTTAAAGAATCTAAGGCTTGGAATAAAAGGGAAAAGTATGACAATGTTTTGTTTATTAGAAGAAAACTAGGTGCAGGTAAATATTATAAGAATGTTATTGAACTGCTAAAAAATTGCATTTCAAATAACAATGACAAGAGGCTTGTGGATAGATATTCCGGTATTTTAGTAAGAGTACTGGTTGATGCAGGATATAGTGAAAATTATATTTATAACTGCGTCCATAATATTTTCTTTCATCAAAAAGTTTCCGGGATAGATAGTTTTGATAAGTTTGTGGAAAATTTTACTTTTGATGAAAAGGAATATGATGTTTTCATTGGATTTTCCCAAGATCTATCTAACCTTATGCCGTTGTTTAATAGAATTAAAGTTAGGGAATCTATTATTAGTTTGGTGGATATAGACTCACTTCCTGTAGGAGTAAAAGCGAGAGGTCAAAAAACAATACTAAAATTTGAAAAAGTAATGGCGCTGGATGTTTTTTCTGCATATGAGATTGTTCGAGAGATTTCTTCGGTGATTATTAATGCTTTTGCTTACTATAGCCATATAAAGAATAAAGTAAAAGTATATGGTCAGGTAATCGATGAGAAAAATAGAATAACATCAATAGCAGATCAAGAATTGTTGAAATATAGAGTTTCAGCGTTGTCCTATGAAGAATCTACTCTTAATGCTGAAAATATGTTGAATATTTCTTTTTCGACTCTTTTCAATATGAGAGAAATTACCAAAATTACAGAGATACATAATTCAGCAGTATATTCTGAGAATACAAGTGATTCTTTGCTTGGATTATGGTCTATTGCTGAAACGTTAAGTGGAGAGGAAGAAACTGACAAGATACAAAAAGTTAAAAATCGTATGATTCCATTTCTTATGAGTACTTATATAGAAAAGATTGTGACAACGTGTATGATGGACATTAAGAGATGGAATAATGAATTCTTTACAAATAATATACACAATTGCCTTTCGGTAGATAATGATATGGAAGCAACTTTTGCTTTTTTAGCTTTTGATGAATTTAATGCACGGAGAAAAAAATTATATGAATTAACTGAAACGTTTCCGCTATTAAGATATAGAGTATTCTTTTTAAATGCCCAATTAAAAAATATTAAGGGTTTATGTTCAATGATAACTAGTCACAGAAACAGAGTTGAATGGCAATTACATCGAATATATCGATCAAGAAATTATATCATTCATGATGGACGTAGGCAAGAAGAAATGAACCGTGACCTTGTAATAAATTTACATTCATACGTTGATATTATGTTTTCAAAGATTATTGATTTATTATCTGAATCACCATACAATCATGATTCAATAGATAATGTAGTTACGGAGCATCAACTTAAGGTTACTATCATGAATGAAAAAGTGGCAAAATCAGAAAAAGAAAAAATAACACAAGATAATTATAGAAAGTTGTTATATTACGATTTTGAACAATAAGAATCCTTGTTGAAGAATTTCCTGTACCTTGAAGGATTAGAGTACAGGAAAAAATAAAGCCCAAATAGGATATACAGTTCGTCTTTCCGATTTCAAGTTCTGGCTGATCAAGCTGCGGGAAGGTGGAAGAGCTACAGTTCAATCCATTCCTTAAGAGGTGTCTTAAGACCGGTCTTTGAGATGGCAGTTGATGATGACCTTATTCGAAAGAATCTCTTTGACTTTGAAGTTGCTACTGTTATTATTAATGATAGTGTAACCATATAAGCCATAACGATAGAAGAAGAGCGAAAGTATCTGGAATTCGTAAAATAGGATAAACATTTCAGCAGATACCATGAAGGGATTTGTATGTTTATTCATGTGAAAATTTGTATACCTATCATACCTCTATTTTTTTAAAAATATATGTTTTTATGAGACGTTATGAGCTGATGAATGATTTTTTTAAAATCTCCACAAGCTACTGAAATCAAGGCTTAAGACCATATGAAAGGATATAAGATATTATGATAAAAGTACTATTCATCTGCCACGGCAATATTTGCCGATCGGTCAGTGCGGAATACATTTTCAAAAGTCTTACACAGGACAAAACGGATGAATTTTTGATAGATTCCGCGGCGACCTCAGATGACGAAATAGGAAGTCCCATATATCCGCCTATGAGGAAAGCTCTTGAAAAGCATAATATTGCCATAGGAGATCATAGAGCAAGACAGGTTGTAAGGTCCGACTATGAAAAATATGATTATATCATAGCCATGGATGAGAAAAACAGGTACTTTCTTGATAAAATATTCGGGGAAGATAAGGACAATAAAATCCATTATCTTCTGGAATATACGGACACGCCCGATAAAAAGGTCGAAGATCCCTGGTTTACAAGAGATTTTGAAAAGGCTTATCAGGATATAAACAGAGGCTGCATAGGACTGCTTGACAGACTTAGCAGGTAATAATGACGTTGGATCCCGTATAAGCAGCTCTTATAGGGGACGGGTCGTCTCAAAATAAGAATATAAAATTCACCTTAACGAGTGCTTTCTTTTTATATGCGGGAAACACTCGTTTTATCTGTCATACGACACATAAAGAACACACTTTTTACACAAAAGGCACATTGGAAAGGGCTATATTATGGAAATATAAAACATACAGATACGTTTTGAATTATATCTTGGGAAAGGAGTTTTATAATGTGTATGGATTACAAAAATGATACGACTGAAAATAATTCCCTTATGATTGACGAATCTGATCGTAATGAGAAAAACGAAAATGAAAAAAAAGACAGTATAGCCTCGTCGTCCTATTCTTATTCTTACAGCAACGGCTATGTGCCTTTTAAAACTGTTAATGGAGAGGATGTCGGTAAAAAGAAGAAAAAAGGCAAAGGAGTAAAAGGTTTTTTTATGATTGTTGCGGCTGTGGCTGCCGTGGCGATTATTTTTTTGGGAGGCTACGGAACGTCATACTTCCTTTCGGAAAGTCCGTCGCAAAGCGAAATAAAAGAGATTGTAGACAACAATGAGAGTACACTTCCGACCGTCTCCACATCGGAGGCGGGGAATACGGATGCAGCCTCGGGCGGCAGTGTGGAAAAAAGTGACATAAAAGAGGTGAATAATGTAAATTCATCCGTTGTGGTCACCGACGTAACAACAACCGTAAAAGAGGTTATGCCGTCGATAGTTTCCGTATCTTCAACGGTTACATCCACATACCAGACCTATTTCGGACAGGCGATGAAAGAGTCTGCACCTGCGGAGGGCTCGGGTATTATTGTTGCTCAAAATTCATCGGAGCTTCTTATAGCGACCAACTATCATGTAATAGAGAGTTCAGATGTAGGATCTATTTCCATAAAATTCAGTGACGGAAGCGTTGCAACAGCCAATTTAAAGGGTAAGGATGCCGACATGGATCTTGCGATTGTGGCGGTGGCTTTGAGCGATTTAAGCTCAGATACTCTTAAAAATATAAAGATAGCTTCTTTGGGCGATTCATCTTCTTTACAGCTTGGCGAACCCGTGATAGCTATAGGAAACGCTTTGGGTTACGGTCAGTCGGTTACGACGGGAGTGGTAAGCGCAATTGATCGTGAGGTACAGTCCAAGGACGGAAATGTAAACACATATATTCAAACCGACGCGGCAATTAATCCCGGAAATTCCGGAGGAGCTTTGTTTAACAGCAAGGGTGAGGTTATAGGAATCAATTCGGCAAAAATAGGCGGCGAATCGGTTGAAGGAATGGGCTTTGCAATACCCATTTCCGCAGCTGAACCTATACTTTCGGATCTTATGAATAAAGAGACCAAATTTGCGGTAGCCGAGGAGAACAGAGGCTATCTCGGCATAAAGGTTGCTACACCTACAGGAGTTGAAGGAGCTTATATTGTAGAGGTTGTAAGCGGAGGCTCGGCGGATAAAGCCGGACTTATGGTCGGAGATATAATCACCTCAATTGAAGGAGAAAGCGTTTCTTCGGCTGATGATCTCACCTCGGCGATAAAATATTACGAGGCGGGAAAGACCGTTAAGGTAACCGTTCTCAGAAAGGGTGAGTCGGGATACAGCGAGGTTAATATTGATGTAACGCTGGCAGGAGCAAATGTATTTGATTAAGCAATAGGAAGTAATAAAATATCACGGACGATCTGAAAATCATAAAGCCTAAGGTGATTTTCAGATCGTTTTTATATATATTCATGTAAAATATGTTATAATTGCCCCGGGTCATAATTTCTTATTATCGGATTTTTCTAAAATTCCTTATTTCTATTTACACAAGCAGTTAGGAGTCCGGGCTTCAAGACTTTGGCGAATACTGCGATTACATGGTTGTATTTTCAGGGGCTTTAATGTATAACAAAAGGAAACTCGGCGAAGAATATGAAAATTTTGCCTCCGAATATCTGTTAAAAATGGGATATATGATACGTGATCGTAATGTTCACGAGCATAGGTTCGGCGAGCTGGATATTGTAGCTGAGGATAAAGGAACGCTGGTTTTTATTGAGGTTAAGTTCAGAACATCCTATCTGTACGGAGACCCAATGGAAGCCGTCGGCTTTAAGAAGAGAAAGCGCATAATAAAATCTGCAATGTCTTATATGAAAAGAAAGGGGATTTCATTCAATACCGAATGCAGATTTGACTGTATAGGAATTATTTTTACGGGTAGCACACCTAAGCTTACGCATGTGGAAAACGCTTTTTTTGCATAATTATCTTCATTGGTATATTGAATCGGTATATTGAATCAAGAATAAAAACACCGGAATATATAAATCCTATGGAGTAAAGACGTCTGATCGCTTAAAGAAAACGTCCGCTCCCGATTTTATTTTTACAAGTGTAAAAAGACCGGGCAGCATATGCAGGCACAATATTTATACTAACATAATAAGTCGTCTTCCCGCCCTGCGGGTTGATATATAAACTCATATCGAAGGGTAGAGCTAACAAAATTCAAGCACACAGACAGGAGAAGAGAATGAGAAAAAAAATCATTACATTTGCTTTAGCTGCAGCAATGATTGTGGGGATTTTCAGTGTCGATAATGTGACGGCGCGTGCAACCGATGGAAACGGAATTGCTGCGGAATCAGCCGTTTCAGGCGGAAATCTTGTGTACGGCTGGAATCAGATCAACAACAAAATCTATTTTGTTGACGGAAACGGAAATTTTTTAACGGGACGTCATTTAAGCAACGGCACCTGGTATGAATTCGGCAATGACGGGGCCCTTGTTTCTCAAAATATGAATCTCGGAATAGATGTTTCGGCTCATCAAAAGGATATTGACTGGAAGGCAGTAAAAAAGGCGGGTGTTGAATTTGCAATAATACGTGTGGGCTTTAGAGGATATGAGAGCGGAAAAATCGTTGCCGACAGTTATTTTGCAAAGAATATAAAGGAGGCTATCGATGCAGGCTTGAGAGTGGGAGTTTATTTTTTCTCATCGGCTACAAATGAGGTCGAGGCTGTTGAAGAAGCCGCACATGCGGTAGCGCTTATCAACAATGCCGGCTGTGCCGGAAAGCTTTCACTTCCCATATATATAGATATAGAAGGCTCGGGAACCGGAAAAGGACGTGCTGACGGGCTTTCAAAAGATAAATACACATCCGTCGCTTCATTTTTCTGCATGGCTGTTTCTCAGGCGGGATATAGAGCGGGCGTATATTCCAATACCAAGTGGCTGAGTAATCACATCGACGGCGCTTCTCTTGTAAATGAAGGCTATGATCTGTGGGTTGCACAATACAACGACAAGGTGACATACACTCAAGCTCCCTACGGTACATGGCAGTACAGCTCAAAAGCTTCAATTCCGGGCATAAAAGGAAATGTGGACGTCAATCTCGGACTCGTATATTGATAACTTTATGTAATACAATAAAGGAGCTATTGCATTAGATGAATAAATAATCTAATGCAACGGCTTCTTTTATTTTAAAGGAGCTATTGCAGCATTATAAAGCCGATATATAACCGCATAGTATAGGGTTTTACAAAAAAATATAAATTCATCCATATTGCATAAATATAAATTTTAATGTATAATTATAAAAATGTTATATATTAAGATTGCTAAAGCCGTCACAAAATCATTAATAAGCAAGACTTGTTAAATATCAAAATATATAGAGACTTTTTGCTAAAAATAAATTCAGAAATGTTGAGGAATAAATATGAAATTTTCGGAAATGAAATATGAGCGTTTGAATAAAGAACAGTTAAAGAAGGATATGCTTTCATACATTGAGGCTTTTTCCTCTTCAAAGACCTTTGAAGAAGCGAATAAATGCTTCATTGAATTTGATAAGATTTCAAGATATGTCGATACAATGGCTACTCTTGCAAGTATCAGAAATTCCATAAATACAAAGGATGAATTTTATGAAAACGAAATGAAATTCTGGAATGAGACGTTTCCGGAGCTTGAGGAATACAGTGCAAAATGGTCGGAAGCCTTACTGAGTACAGCTTTCAGAGCGGAGCTCACAAAGGAATACGGAGACATCATCTTCAAAAATGCCGAAATAGATAAAAAGGCTTTTTCTCCTGAAATTATTTCTCTTATGCAGGAGGAAAACGATCTTACATTAAAATATGATAAGCTTATAGCTTCGGCGGAAATTGAATTTGAAGGAAAGACCTATAATATTTCTCAAATGCAGTCTTTTCAGACAGATGCGGATGACGCAAGAAGACTTGAGGCGTGGAAGTCTACCGGAAGATGGTATAGCACAAAGGCGGAGGAGCTTGACGATATCTACGACAGGCTTGTAAAAAACCGCGATGAACAGGGAAGAAAGCTCGGCTATAAGGATTATCTTCAGCTCGGATATTACAGAATGAAGCGTAACTGCTACGACAAAAATGATGTCGAAAAATTTCGTAAGGCTGTAAGAGAATACCTTGTACCGGTTGCTGAAAAAATCAGAAAGGATCAGGCAAAGCGTCTGGAAGTTGCTTATCCCATGAGTTTTTCGGATTCCGCTCTTATGTTCAGAAGCGGCAATCCCAGACCTGTCGGAGGAGTAGCGGAAGTAGTGGCTGCGGGA
>CAUVOD010000056.1:0-12688 GCA_963553525.1 uncultured Lachnospiraceae bacterium
CGTCATACTCCATTTCGTTGGTTTCCAAGCTAACCACTATTGCTAATAAATGCCCAAAAAATAATCTGTTATCAATTTATTCTTCAAACTGGTTTTACTTTGTTTTTCAGTCTGATCCGCCCCGGCTGCTGCTGCATATAAAATAAAGAATCTGATACTCGGAAGAAACCCTTTCCAAAAATTTACCCGCCATACTTAAGCGTCTGTCGTCGAGATTAACAAAGGGATCGTCATATATCAAAAACGGCGCCTCGGTACCTTCTTCCCTTTTATACATGGCATCCACAAAAGCCATACGTCTGCAAATTCCCACAAGATCCTTATAACCGCTGCTCAAAAGCCTTATATCGTGAAGCCCTCCATTTTCCCTGATCTGAAGATTAAGGTTTGCGTCGGTTTCATACTGAAGGACATCATCCGAAAGTATTTCATAATATTTTCTGAACGCATTAAATATGGGATCCATGTATTTGGCTGAAAATTTTAATTTAGCTTTTTCAAGATAATCTCTAGTCGCAGTCATCACCTCAAATTTATGACTCAGCTTATCGAATCTTTCCTTTTCCGACGCATACTCATCCTCGTCGTTTTCTATTTGACCAAGCAGTTCGTTTATTTCCTCAACGGCTTTTTTGTATCTGCCGGCTTTTTCCTGTAATGACGATATATCCGTATCCACAGCTCTTAGATTTGCGGATATGCTTTCCATAGAACTCTCTTCCTCCTCATCGGTATTTTCAAGATTTTTATATTCGGACACGTCGTTTTCAGCTTCATATTCTTTAAGCTTATTTTCCTTTTCGGAAAGAAATGCTCTTGCGTCTTCCATACTGACAAGCCGCTCCTGTACCTGTCTTAACAGCAGCGCCGGATCGGAGCCGTCCAACTCATATAGGCTTATAAATTCATCAAGCTCTTTTTTCAGCAAGGCTTCATTTTCGACACTTATCTTTAATTCCTCTTTTCTTCTGTTAAGTCTCTCAAATTCCTTTATATCAAACCTAAGCCTTTGAAGAGCGCTGTCAAAATCGGCTTCATCCGCTTCGGCATAAAAAGGCGGAAGATTTTTCCTTATTTCAGCAATGAGGTTTGAGATTTCTTTATTGAAATTTTTATCTTTATAAGCTTTAGCCCTTTCCCCCAGCTCCTCAATTACAGAAAGCTTATTGCCTATTTCGGTAAGAGTTCCTCCCGCTGTTTCACCCGAATAGGGCAGGTTCATTTTTTCAAAAAATACTCTTAATGCGACTTCTATATCTGAAATTGTTCTCGATGTATCTTCGATATCGGCGTTAATAAGGTCATAGCTTTCTTTTGCCTGCCTGTATAAAAAATCCGCCTCTTTCTTTTCGGTTTTCTTTTTCAGTAAAAGCAGGAAAAACAAAGCCGATAAAATAATTGTCAAAGCCAAAAGATAAATAACCAGTATCGACGCAGCAAGGCTTATTACCGCCAAAATCAGAGGGATATAATTTATTTTTCCCGCCTTGTTTTTTTCTTCCTCCCGTCTTTTTAAATTATCCTTTGCCGCTTCGGAACTTTCTTTTTTGGAATAAAATGCGGATATAAGCATGCTCTTTCGCACATTTTCAGCGGTATGTCTTTCAAGCTCCCTTCTGTCCGGCTTATATTCTGCAAAAAAGTCTTCCGCCTCCTCATATTTTTCAAGCTCTCTGTCGGAAAGAGACACTAAGCCCTGCTCCTCACGCAGCCTCTTGAGAGTGCGGACAAGCCTTTCAGCCTCATCTATACGCTTACTGTCGGGAACTCCCTCTTCAAAAAGCTCCGAGATCCTCTCATATTCCTTTTCTTCTTCTGCTTCAAAAAGCAGCTTTTTCCGGGCTTCCTTTTCGGCTTCAATTTTATTTATCAGCCTTAATTTTTCTTCGACCTGCTCTTTTTCGGGAATACCGTTTTTAAAAAAAGCCTCCTGTTCCTTTACTCTTTGCAAAGCCTTTTGCTTTTCTTCTTTTAGGCTGTTATATCTTTGAAGCTCCGCCTTTTTATCCTTTACTTTGCTTAAGTATTCAAGACCTTTTTGCAGGGTTTCTTTGCTTCGGATTTTTTCAGCGATTTCGTTTTTACCCTCTTCATAGAGCTTTTTATTTTCTTCAAGCCCTTCTTCACATATGCTTTTCTTCTTCACACTCTCATTCAAAAGAGAAAGCTTATTTTTAAGCTTGTGAAGCTCTCCCGTGGCTCTCTTGGGGGTAAGAAAATCAAGCTCTTTTTTTAGGCGGCTCTGCACGATATCATAATTTGACATGTCCGCCATAAGATCCGATATATTGCCTATCTTGGCGCTTATATTCGGAGTGACTGCGGTTTCACAGTCCTGCTGCCCTATAAAAACGGTTTTTTTGAAGGACTCCTCATCTATGCCGAAAATTTCCTCTCCTATATTTTCACCGAAATCATTGCTTATGATATTGGTGTCGGCATTGTACAAATAAAATTCGTCCGTTCCCGATTTTTTATCGCCGAAAGTTCTTTCCACACGATAGGCTTTGCCGTCAAGCTCAAAAATCACGCTTCCGCCGTAAATCCCCTTCTGCCAAGGCTTATACCTGCGCCTCTCATTTTCAAGCTCGCTTCTTTTGCCCTCGCCCGAAAAGCCGAAAAACATAACCTTTATAAAGCTTGCAAGCGTGCTTTTCCCCCAGCCGTTTTCTTCATTTATTATATTTTTTCCGGGCGAAAAGCTCATATCAAAATCCGAGAGCTTTCCGAAATTTTCAATATGTAAAGAAATAAGTCTCATAATTCAATGTCCTCACCATTTAACGCCTGTATCCCGCAGCGGATAATTTCCGCCTTGAAATCCTCGGCAATATCATTTGCATCCAGAACAGCCCTTACAAACTCTCCTTTCAAGGATGCGTCAAGAGCAAAATCTTGAGGATTTAATTTGAGCTTCGTTTCATCATAAACCTTTGCAAAATAATACCTTTCCATGAGCCTTGAGCTTATAAGATCCGTATTTTTTTCACATTCGACATCAAGCTCTCCCCTCAATACCACCTTTACAAGATCTATATTCTTTGCAGAGGATATATTTAAAGACGCTTCTATTTTTTCAAGCAGCTGCATGGTGGTTAGGCAGCCCGATACATCCGCCTTTATTTCATACAGTCTTCTGTATGCAAACGGCACAAATTCCGTTTTTAGGGAAGCGGTTTTTTCATCTATATCAAGAAGCACAAAACCGTGATCTCCGCATTCGTCAAAGCCTCTGCCTTCAAGACATCCGCTGTAGCAGTATTTACCGGCGGGATAAAGTTCATCCATTCTGTATTCGTGAATATGACCGAGCGCAAGATAATCTATGTTTTTATTCCTAAGCGACGATATATCTATGATCTCGGCATCCTCCTTTGAAGCATAGCCGCTGATTTGTCCGTGAAGCATTACTATATTGAATGCTCCTTTATCAAGCTCAGGCATCATCCGCAGCGCAAGCGGATTTTTTTTCGACAGCTCCACCGAGCTTATTTTTATCCTGCCTCCTGCAAGCTCATATGTGCGCCATTCATCCGAAAAAAGCTTTAAATTGTCGGGTATATATTCAAAGGAAGACACAAATTCATCGGAGCTGTCATGATTTCCCTTCAAATAAAAAAAACTTATTTCCGGATTATTTATTATGGACTCCCGCACCGTATTTTTGGCTTTAACGGAAATGCTCTTTGTGTCGAACATATCTCCCGCTATCAGAACGGCGGATACAAAATTTTCCCTACAAAAATCTATCATCCTGAGATAAGTATTTAACAGTTCGCTCTTTCTTTCCCTTGCCTTATCCTTATTAAGATTTGAAGTCATTTTGGAATCCAGATGAAGATCGGAGCAATGTATTATTCGCATTTTTTCTCCTTGTATTTCCTGTATCGATTTTCTTTACGATCGGATTTTACTCGTACATTTTAACAAAACTGTCATTATCGCAGCATTTTCCAAGACATCAAAAAGCCCGGTCTCCTTCTCATTACTTGCGTAAAAAGGACTATATGCCGAGGCAAACGGTTAAAAATATTATTACGGAATAAACCTTTTTACCTTTCTTTTGTACTCGTTATATTCATCTCCGTACAAATCCGAAAGCCATTTTTCCTCAGTATTTATCAGTATAACGGTCATGATAAGCCGGTTAACGAACGGCAGAATCAACATAAAAGCGTTACCCCACATAAGAGTGATACCTGATATCATAAGCCACCATCCGTTGTACATAGGATTTCTTGTCAGAGCGTAAATACCGTCAGTCTTAAGCTTATTTTCCGCAATGCTCTCGTCCATTCCGGAGCAAAAGGCTGATATAAGCCAAATCACTATGCCTGCTATAATCAATATTACTCCCGCTGTTCTGAATATAACGCTCCAAGGTTTATCTACATTCCCTATTTTAAATACATACCCGAACAGGACAATACCTATAATTGTCACTGCTGCCATTGCTACTACAATGTGAGGTCCCACGCCGAACAGCGGGAGCTTCTGATCTTCTTTTATGTAATTTTTAAGCATGTGATTTTCCCCATGTAAAAATAAATTTTAAGAGTAATTCTATTGAAAACGAGCAGATTTTTCGTATCTATTTGTTTACTTATAAACTCAATCCGCCTTTGCGGGGCATGATAAATCTATTACGCCCTGCTTCATTTCTGAACGTGTCGATTTTCACACGATTAAAATTTTAATCTTTATCCGATATACTGTTTATAATTTCAGATGTATCATTTTTACCATCGACAACAGATCAGAAACCCACATACTAAGCTTTGTCGAAAGCCGTAATCCCGCCTTATCAATATGACTGTAATATTTTTCTTCAGTCAATACCTCTATCCCGTTTCCTATTTCCGAAGCAAAATCTTCGGCAGAATCCACATAAAAAAACATCTGTGCGTCCTCGTGCCCTACCGTCTTCATGTGCTTCTTTTTCATCATGGTCATGCCGCTTTTATTTACAGTATCAAAAAGGAGTTCTATGTCGCCGAACCTCCGCAGCATACGAATAAGCTCCAATATCTTTTCTTTTTCAAAATAATAGAAAAGACCGCTTGCAGTTATGAGTATAGGCTCTTTCGGGTTTTCTTTTCTGACTGATCCGATCCAGTCCTCCTTAAATGCGTCGCCCTCGATATACTTTTCCCTCTCGATTTCAGGTAAAAGTCCTTTTCTGTATCCGATTACATTAGGAAGATCAACTCCGTACCACTGCGTATGTCCGTTATCATCCCGATAGAATGTGGTTTCCAGCCCTAAGCCGAGCTGCACTATGATTCCGTCAGGTTTTCTTTTTAAGAAGTCGGCAATATAGCGATCCATATTCACCGATCTGGCTGCGGATGCAAGGTAGGTATATTGCGTCTGCGTATCGTTTTTAAGCACACTCTCGGGAAGATATTTTTTCAGCTCCAAAGCCTTTTTATCATACAGGATATTACGGCAGTTCTCACTTGCATATATCCTTCCGAGCATGGGGACAAACAAGGTATCTTCAACAACTCCCAAATCAGAACCGTTCATTTTATAGCCTCCTTATGAGGTGAAGCATCAGTTTAAGAAGTTTTCCAAGGATATTTGCCTTTCATGGAATAAGGACTCTAATTTATAAGCTCTTACCGAAAATTATTTAACAAAACCTACATATACTTATGTGATGATTTTATATCAATTTCTTTTTATGCGTAAGTATTTAGGCGGCTATATGGGCAAAGAAAAGGCATAAAACACACGTGTCTGTATGTTTTTTATCACAAATTTTCATAAAATCTTACCGCTCCGGCAATTTCCTCTTCATTGGGACGGTCTTTATGAAGCCCGCCGATCAACTTAAGCGGACCGAAGGTGTCGAAACCCAAGCAGCCGTATGACCCGATAACTTCACAGTTCTTTTCCATGATTATCCTGCGTATGGAGTCTTCTGAATGCTTTCCGGCAACACCGTAGGTAGATATGAGAAATATTTTTTTATCAGCGGGTAAATGTTCGGAGGCAAACTTCAAAAGCTGCTTGGCAAATTTTCCATAGTAAATACCGGAAGCAAAGCCTATCCTGTCAAATTCTTCCAGACTGATTTCCTGTTTCTTGGTAACATCGATTAATGTCAGTTCATTTTTTTGAGCAATGGCGTCCAATAGTTTCTTGGTATTGCCGTGGTGCTTTGAAAAATATACTATTGCAGTTTTCATAGGAGTTCTCCTTGTGAGTTTATAGCTTTGATTATCAGATTACAGCATAATTGTAGCACAACAATAGTAAGTTTCTTTATAAAAGATATGTTCCGGGTTCATTACCTTTTTATAAGCCTGATTTTAAATAACTTATATTATAACCACAACCGTAAGTATCAACGCCCCATCCTCCATCCTGCAGCAAAAGCCGTCTGTGAAGCATCTTTATAGGCATTAACAATATGAAGTTTTTGGCATATACTATTAATGTTCTGCGTTCAGAACAAATTTATCCTATTTTTGTCTTGTGTATAGAACAATAATTGTATGATAGCGTCTCTTGGAGATGACAGCGAATGATCTTAATACGATATTGGAAATCGGAATGGAGCTTTCCAAATCCGATATAAAGCCTTACCTTTTTCTTGGAGAGAAAGGGGGCAGACAAAAAATTGGACACCCTAAGGGTTCCGAATGAATCTCCCGTGATATACATTAAATCATATGATGTCTTTTATTATGGCAGAAAGAAAAAAGAAAACCGTTAACAAAGTTGTTATGACCGAAGGAAAACGCCAAATTATTCAGCAACTCCTTCAGGAATACGACATCGAAACTGCAGAAGATATTCAGAATACTCTCAAGGATCTACTCGGTGGCACCATCAAGGAGATGATGGATGCTGAAATGGATGCTCATCTCGGTTATGAAAAATCCGAGCGTTCGGATTCTGACGATTACCGTAACGGCTGCAAGGAAAAGGCCGCCAACTCGAGCTATGGCTCTATGCGGATCGACGCCCCTCAGGATTGGAAATCCACGTCTGAGCCTCAGGTCGTCAAAAAGCGGCAGAAGGATATTTCTGACACTGATACGTTGATGAATATCTACCGCTTTGAAGCTTCCGAAGGCTTTATATCCGATGTGACGGACAAGATCCTGCCACAGATCGAAGAATGGCAGAACTGGCCTCTGGACGACATCTATCCCGTCCTTTTCATCGATACAATCCAATATGCCGTGCGAGATAACGGAAGCATTTGGAAACTTACTACATACGTCAGAAAGAGGTTCTGACCATCGAAGTCGGTGAAAACGAAAGTTCCAAGTACTTGCTATCAGTATTAAATGGTTTCAAGAACCACGGGGTAAAATACATCCTGATCATCTGTGCCGACGGGATGACCGGCATCTGCGAAGCCTCCAGACAGCCTTCCCTAAAACAGAATACCAACGCTGCATCGTCCACAAGGTACGTAATACAATCAAGTATGTGGCGGATAACGACCGAAAAGCTTTTACCAAAGATCTGAAGGCGATCTATAATGCTCTAAATGAAGAACAGGGACGTGCTAATCAGGATCACGTGACTAAGAAGTGGTCAGATAAATACCCGAACGCCATGAAACGCTAGGAACGGGACTGTGACATCATCACACCCATCTTTAAGTTTTCTGCCGACGTCCGGACAGTAATCTATACGACCAATGCGATTGAGAGTCTCAATACTACCTACCGTAAGTTGAATCGACAGAGGAGTGTTTTCCCAAGTGCTCAGGCGTTGCTAAAAGCTTTATATCTGTCCACATTTGAAGCTATGAAAAAATGGAGTATTTCAATCCAGAACTTGTGGCAGGTCTATAGCGATCTGACAATCATGTATGAGGATTGGCTACCGGACTAAGATTCCAAATACCATCAAAAACGAGCAAGAAGACCTGCCTGCTCTTGACATACCATCCGGTATGAATTATATACTAAGTAACTGCTGGACGACCGGAACTGTTGATCATCTGATCTGCTTGGCAAAAATCATATCGCAGGAAATCCTATTTATAGAGATTTGTTCACACACTCCTCCCTGCTTGGAAGTGACTTTTGAACGTTTGAGAAAACACTCTCATATTTTCTGTGTAACAAACTCTTCTAACTGATTAATTAATAAATTATATCTTGATAAATTCCTTCTCATCTTTTGATGAAGTTCCATATCAATAGGCACAAATTTACCTTTTGTAATTTCTATATTCTTATCCGTAGCCTTCCTATGTCCTAATGAATTTCTATAATGTGAAATTTCTTCTTCATATTTTGATTTAAACGAAGAAAACTCTTCTTCTTTAGATAATCCATAATTATCCAATAAGGTTTTTATTGCTTTTTCAAGCAAATATAGTCTATCTGAATGACTGAAAAAATGTATATCATTAACAGCTACAGGAAATATTGGCTTTGCTTCTAATATTTTTTTCTTGCTTTTCTTATCTCTATTCTCATTTTTCTCAATTGTTTTCTTAACCGCTTCCTCTAATATACTCTTTTCTTCCTCAGTAAATTTGAACCAAACAGTATTCAATATTTCTTGTATTCTCACTTCAAAATCAGATGAACCATCTAAAACAAAACCTCGTAAATTCACAAGATCCTCTGATCTCTTCACTATTTTATTAATCAATTTTTCTGCTTTTTGAGTAAATATATTAACGTCTCGTTTTGTTAAATATACCCCATCGATTGGAGGCATCCCTTTAGATATAGCATTTATCATATTCTGTTCTTCAGATGAATAAAACAAAATATCTGTCAATACATTATTTTCTCTAATAGCAGACACAACTTTGTCTCCTGTTATTCCCTCTGATAATTTATAATCCATTATTATAAGGTCATAATCGTTTCCTGTTATCTCACTTGGATCAAAATCATCTCCTCTTTTTATAACAATATTTGAAATCAAATAATGTTTTTCCAGTATATTATTAATTCTTGAACATTCCATATTGAACCAGGCAATTTCGTCTTCAAACCATAATATTTTAAAAACTGTATTCATTTTCTTAATTTCACCACTAACCTGAAACCATCTCGATATGTAGGGTCGATAGCTACAGTTCCTTTCATTTCTTCTACAAGCTGCTTAATATGATAAAGTCCAATACCAAATCCTTTTTTACTGATATTATCAGAAATTCCCCATTCAAAAAGAACATCAGCATCAACATCATTTTCCAGACCAATTCCGTTGTCTGTAAAATAAATCTCAACATATTGATCCAATTCTTTCATATCTATATATAATTTAGTTGCTCCCGCTTTTAAAGAATTACTTGATATATTATCTAAAATTATTCCAATAGAGGTGGCATCAAATTTACAATTAAAAGAATTATCCGAAGGACTCACCACATATTCAATACCTTTAATTAACAAGTCAGCATCAATATATTGACGAATAAAATCATATACACTATTTGCACCATCTTGCCTTAATTTCTGATTTCCATGTATCGCCAAATCAGCAAGCTTATGCGCTTTTTCATTTGCTTGATATATCTCTCCTATTATACCTAAAATAGTCTCTTCACTGTATGATCTACCTTTGGCTAATTCTTCACGCAAAAAATTCATATTTCCTCTTATTGCATCGGTCAATGTATAGATAGTATGGAACCCTCCCATTAAATTTGTTACGTTTTGGTTTGCTGCACCAGATAAGAAATATATCTGTTTCTTTCTTACCTCATTTTCTTGACGCATCTGTGCTAATTTTTTTTCTTTAGCACTATTATCCTCTTCCAATTTAATATTATCAGATAAAATGACTTCAGTTTTCTTTTTTACCGTTTTAGCTAACTGTAATAATTTGAGGTCTTGAGTCTTTTCAGCCATTGACTCTATTTTTTTTAACGATGATGAAATATTGTCAATCTCTTTTTCAAAATATTCATTGTTAATAATCATTGGATTATAATCAACGCTTAATACATCATCCGTATTAATATTTGTAATAAACTGAGAAACAATCTCACTTCCGATTTCTTCTGGCATAACTGTGTAGTTGTGATTTGATTTTAGAGGTTCTCCCCAATTAATCAGATGTACAACATATTTTTCAAGTACCTTTAGAACCTTTTCAACAAAAAAATCCGCCAGCATATCTACTGCTTGTGTTTTAATAAATCCATGCGCACGGCTTGTTGTTTCAACGAAGTCATCATTATCTCCTTTTATTGAAATACGTCCCATAATTTCACGAGTTCCTAAAAACCTTTTCCAACCTTGTGCTTTTCTTTGGTCTATACCAAAGATATCTTGACCTGATTCTCCATAAGGATTTATTCTGAATCCATTTTTATAAATAAAAACTGAGCCATAACTTTTCGGTGTAACCCCACCCATTTGGCGTGTAAAATTTATTTTTGCACTTTGATTCAAATAAAAAATCGATATCTGTATATTTTTTAATAAAGCATACTTACGATTTTTTTCTTTAACAGAAAAAATGTATTGACCTCTATCAGACAAAGTGCTTGTAATACTGCGACCATCTTCCGATATAACTACTTCTATATTAGTTGTTTTTATATTTAGTTTTTCAAAAATGTCATTATTAATTTTTCCATTTACGATATCTCTATCTAAATTAATTTTCTTTTTAGAATCCCCACCTTTTTCAACGCTCTTAAGATGCTCTTCCAATAATCTTTCATCGGTTCCCTTTTCTGAAGGAACATACATTTCTATTTCGAAAGGGAGCTCACCTTTATCAACATCAGGACTAATCAGTTTCATTAAAGAACGTTTTAATTTAAGCAAGTCATCCCTATCCCATTCTTCTCTTAAGTCATCAACTATAAGGATTGTACCATTATGATATTCATTTGAACTCCAAACTTCTTGTGTGTAGTCTACTGGTATCGCAATAAATTCTTTTGTATCATCAACTTCAAATTTATTCCAATTCACATTTAAAACATGTGCTAAACTATCCTCTTTTGTTTTGGTAACTAGTTGTAATGAAGCTCCCAATCTATCACATGAAAAACGTCCAACACCTTTTGCCCCTGCAACTTCACGCTTAATCTTTTCTCGAAAAGCCGATTTAGATCTGTTTTGTGGTTTTTTTTCGGAATATGCCACAAACAACCATTTCAGAACTATGTCTGCATAGGTCATTCCACTTCCATTATCAGAAATAATAATCTTTCCTATCCCCTGTTTTGAAACTAAATAAGAAATCTTAACTCTGCTTGCATTCGCATCGTATGAATTCTTTACTAATTCAAATATGGCTATATACTTATCACTTATTAAGTCACGTCCAATCAAATTCTTTAATCCGGAACTTACCTTAAATGACAATGTCTCATTCTTTTGGTTCAGCATTAAGTACCTCCATCAGTGCTATTCCTATTTGCTCTGCAAATAATGGAGGAACAGCATTACCTACCTGCGTATATCTTGGTACTTCTTTTTTTCTCCTTGCACCACCAGATGTATATTTTCCTTTAAATTCAAACCAATCAGGAAAACTTTGTATTCTTGCATGTTCGCGGACTGTCAAAATTCTCGGTTCACAATAATGAACCAATTCATCTGGAATAGATGTAATTGTTGGTGCCTGTGAATTCTTATCAAGCACAGTTACTCCTCTACGATTTAACCCTTTAACAATATTATCAGCAGGGGTAATTCTTTTTCCTAAAGAAGCATATTTCAACAAATCCTTGTGTAAAGAAATCGTTTCTTTTCGGTGATTAACAAAACGATGACTATCAACTGATCCATTAAAACAATCACTTCCTTGACGCATTAATCTTTGATATTCTGATTGAACTATCCCATATGTTCCCGCTTTAAAGCCTTTTGTGTCTGGTGATTCACAAGTTCCACATCCCTTTTCTAAATCGCTAATAGCTTCATATACTGTTATCCTACTTTTTATTCTAAAAGCATTACAAAAATCATCTCTATTATTCTCTAATAGTGAAAAAACTTCCTTTGGAGAATGATTTTTCATAGCAATCAAAATAAACCTTTTCCTTTTCTGTGGAACGCTATATTCTGACATATCAATAATTTTATGAAAGGTTCTATACCCCAATCTTTTCAATGCGTTCTCAACATAAGAAGAATATTTCTTTGTACCTTTCTTATCTTTAAAATTAACCGTAAATCCATGAACATTCTCAAAAATTATTGCATTTGGCATTACAAGTTTGATGAATTTTATATAAGATTTTACCAACCTATTTCTTTGGTCATTTTTGTCACGTTTTCCAGCCATTGAAAATCCTTGACATGGTGGGCCTCCTGCAACAAGTGTTATTTCTCCTTGTAAAGCAAACAAATCCTTTTCGTGTTCTTTAATCAACTCGTTTATATCGTATTCTTTAACTTCTAACCATTCCGGCCATAGAAAATGCCTTTTTTTTTCAATTAAATTGTACTTTAGTGTAGAAAAAGCATCCTCATCTTTTTCTACAGCAAAAAAACCTCTCCATCCCGCTTTTAATAAGCCTGTAGACAAGCCACCGCAACCTGCAAAAATATCAATATACAAATTTTTCTTTTTGCCCATAAGGCACCTCGTATTTGGATAAAAAAATACATAATAACAATAAGTCTTTTTATAAGTCTAGTCAAGAAAAGAAGCTTGCCTACAGATGTGTATTATTTGTAGTATTACAATTGATGTGACACCTAAATGATATAAAATAGCGATTGAGCCT
>CAUVOD010000057.1:0-12172 GCA_963553525.1 uncultured Lachnospiraceae bacterium
AGCTGAAAAGACTTGATTATAAACATTATTTCTGTTTGTATTTTTTTTATCAATATGGAGGATCTATCTTTTTAACAATTATATCAACAGTTCTTTTAAGATCGGCGTCGGTTTCCAACATATTGCTGACTCTTTCCACACCGCTTATGACGGTTGAATGATCTCTTCCCAAAGCCTGCCCTATTTCTTTATATGAATTGGACGACGATAAATATTTTCTGCAAAGGTACATGACAATCTGCCTCGGAAGTACGATTTCAGCGTCCCGTTTTTTTGATAAGAGGTCTGATTTTTGAACATTACACTGTTCGCATACGGTATCTATTATCTTAGATGTCGTTATTATTTTGGCGGAGTCGGGATGTAAAACATCCTTTAAAGCCGTAATTGCAATATTTTCAGTAACATTCGATAAGGAATGTATTCTTGAATATGCTATAAGCTTATTAAAGGCGCCCTCAAGTTCTCTTATATTTGACTTTATATTATTTGAAATATAAGAAAAAGCGGTATCGTCAATTTCTATGGGATACTGTTCGCTGAGCTTTTTAATAATAGCCATCTTGGTTTCATAATCCGGCGGAAGAATATCGGCTATAAGTCCCATTTCAAATCTTGATCTGAATCTTTCATCAAGAGTTTCCATTTGCTTGGGAGGTCTGTCCGATGATATTACGACCTGTTTTCCGGCTTGGTGCAGAGCGTTGAAGGTGTGGAAAAATTCGAGCTGAGTGCTTTCTTTTCCTATTATAAATTGAATATCATCTATTAAAAGAACATCAACGCTTCTATATTTTTCTCTGACCTTAGTCATTACCTGAGACTCTCTTTGAACGCTTCTCATGGAGTCTATTATTTCGTTGGTAAATTCCTCAGATGTGACATATAGGATTTTTTTTAAGGGATTTTTTGCGGCAATGTAATGACCTATGGAATGCATAAGGTGAGTTTTACCCAGACCCGGTCCTCCGTAAAGGAAGAGAGGATTATAGACAGATCCCGGAGCTTCCGCAACCGCAAGTGAAGCGCTGTGAGCAAAGGTATTATTGGAACCCACAACGAAATTATCAAATCTGTATTTATTATTTAATCCTATTACGTTTATATAGGAAGAAGTATCCTCATTTTCCAAAAATTCATTGGCTTTATCGAAATTTTCATCATCATCACCGAAAAAACCTATGGTGTCCTTTTTAAGAAGAAAAACAACATTAAGATTTATACCGACTTTTTCGGATATAACAACTCTGAAAAAATCTATGTAATTCATTTCAAGATATTGCTGTTGAATAACGCTGTCCGTCGGTATAAGTATATAAACCGTATTATCAACATATTTAAGGAAAGAAAGAGGCTTTATCCATGTATCATAAGAAATATCCGTTAAAGCGCAGTCCGTTTTAATTATATTTTTTATTTCTTCCCAGTCCTGAATTAATGCAGCTGAAATATCTGTAGACATATATCCCCCCGAATATAAGAGTTACTTTTGTAAAGAAAGTTTAAACTAATGGAATTAAAAAGGCAAATTGGAGAAAAATGTGAATAACTTTTTTCAAAAAAATATAAAAAGAATATATAGTTAATAAATAGTGGATTGAAAAACAGCATAAAATAAGACTTATCAACAGCTTATCAACAAAATGTGGATAATTATCGAATAAAAATAACAATTAACAAGATTTCCACTTTTTCAATATATGGTTGTAGATAATTTTTTTTACTACAAAATATTGAATTATAAAAAAATAATTATTAAATTTATCTCTGTTATCAAGGCTTCCAAGGCTTGACGGAATGAAAAAAGAACTTTATAATTGCACCGATTAGGTTATAAATAAAGGTAGTGTAAAGGAGAAGATATCCATGAATACCACATACTTTCCTCACAGAAAGCAGAGAAAGCGTGTACACGGATTCCGCGCTCGTATGCTTACAAAGGGTGGAAGAAGAGTGCTTGCAGCCAGAAGGCTTAAAGCCAGAAAGAGACTTACTGTTTGATCGGTGAAACAGATACATTGACGATATATCCGTCAAATTCTCTTAAAAAAAATGGAACAGAATATACGCGGATATGTAAACCATATTCGCGTTTGTTGTCTGTCAGGAAAAATAACGATTTTCGTCTTATTTATCATAAAGGTAGATCTTATTCGCTCGGTTCCATGGTTTTATATGTAAATAAAAATTCTGATAAAACCAATCATTTAGGAGTATCCGTTTCTGCAAAATCCGGAAATAGCGTCACAAGACACAGATTCCAAAGAATAGTAAGAGAAGTTTTCAGATTAAATCAAAACAAAATAGCAGACGGTTTTGATTTTGTGATTGTTATGAAAAAAAATAATAAAATAGAAAAGGCTTCTCTGATCACTTACAGGAAAATAGAAAAAACAATTCTTTGTATGTTGGATAAAATGAAGGTTTTGAAAAAGCAGCAATGAAAAAAATAATTGCCGGCAGTATAAGAGTATATCGGAAATATATATCTCCGCATAAAACATGCAGATGCCCTTATTATCCGACCTGCTCTTCTTACGGGCTGGAAGCTGTTGAGAAATATGGTGCTGTAAAAGGCAGCGCCCTGGCGATTTGGCGTATTTTAAGATGTAACCCGCTTTCGAGCGGAGGCTACGATCCTGTACCTTAATAAAAAAATAGTGAGGACAAAACTTTGGACTTAATGATTCTTACTCGCAGCAATTCCACCATCATCGGACCCATTGCATATGTGCTGGGTCTTCTTATGAACGGTATCTATTCGGTTTTCGCATCAATAGGTATTGAAAATATCGGTCTTTGCATCATAGTATTTACCATCATTATCAATATATTGATGCTTCCTCTTACAATTAAGCAGCAGAAATTTTCCAAGCTGCAGGCTAAGATGAATCCCGAACTGAGTGCTCTTCGTAAAAAGTATGAAGGAAAAAAAGATAATGCCTCCGTAATGGCTCAAAATGAGGAAATGCAGGCTATTTATGCAAAATACGGAGTTTCCCAGATGGGAAGCTGCCTTCCTCTTTTGGTACAATTACCTATACTTTGGGCTTTGTATCAGGTTATTCAAAATGTTCCGGCATATGTTGCCAGTGTAAGAAGCGTTTTTGAAGGTCTGGCAAAGGAGCTTATAGATATTCCTTCAAGCCTGGAATTTATGAAGGAGCTTTTCGGAAAGTCAAGATATGCGTCAGGACTTTCAAAGGAAGGAATAGAATGGGTATCTACAAATGAAAAGGCTGTAAACGCTTATATCGATGTTCTCAATCATGCGTCGACAGGCGATTGGGCTGCCATAAGAGAAAAATTTTCTTCTCTGGTAAAAAGCGTTGATATTGCCCAAGTAGAAAATTCGGTCGCTTCCCTCAACGATTTCCTCGGTTTAAACATAGCCAATTCACCTTCATTTATGTTTCATACGGGACTTTCCGGCGGAAACATAGCGCTTTGTGCTGCGGCTCTTTCCATACCCGTTCTGGCAGCTTTATCACAATGGATAAATACAAAGCTTATGCCTCAGATGCAGCCTGCAAGCGCGGATGCCAATGATCAGGCGTCTCAAATGGCTAATTCAATGAGAAGCATGAATGTAGTAATGCCTATCTTTTCCGCCTTTATCTGTTTCTCTCTTCCCATAGGTATAGGTATGTACTGGGTTGCGGGAGCGGTTGTCAGAGGAATACTCATGGTTATCATCAATAAACATATTGATAATATGGATATTGACGCCATGATAGAAAAAAATAAGGAAAAGTATAAAAAGAAGCTTGAAAAAATGGGCGAAAGAACCGCCAATATGAGCAGATACGCTTCAATAAATACCCGTAATACAAACGCAAGCGGTTTTAAATCCGCTCTTTCACAGGAAGAAAAGGATACTGCGGTGGATAATGCCAGAAAAGCCTATGAAACAGGCAAAGCAAGACCCGGAAGTCTTCTCAAGGCGGCAAATTCGGTAAAGGCATTTGAAGAGAAAAACAGCGACGGATAAGTTAAAAGGGGATGGAAATGGAATATAGAGAATTTCAGGCAAAAACGGTAGATGATGCAATTACTAAGGCGTGTACGGAGCTTTCCGTTGCCAGCGACAGACTTTCATATGAAATAATAAGTGAAGGCTCGGGCGGTTTTTTAGGAATGGGAGCTAAGCCTGCCGTTATAAAAGCCGCAATAAAGGAAGAAGTCGAAAAAGATTCTGAAAAGCCGGAAAATACCGGACTGTCCGAAATATCGGGAATATCCGAAATAAAAGAGCATAAGGATGAAAAAATAAATTGGGATCATCTGAAGGTAAAGGCGGAAGGCTTTTTGCAGGATGTATTAAAATCTATAGGCATTGAAGCAAAGCTTAATATAGGTGTTGACGAAGCAAACAGAGTCTTAAATATAGATATGTCGGGAGAAGAAATGGGAATCCTGATAGGAAAGCGCGGACAGACTCTCGATTCTCTGCAATACCTTATATCTCTTGTAGTAAATCAGGATGCCACCACCTATATACACGTAAAGCTGGATACCGAGAATTATCGTGAGCGCAGGAAAGCGACTCTTGAAAATCTGGCAAAAAATATCGGTGTAAAGGTAAAAAGAACTCGCAGAACCTGCATTCTTGAGCCTATGAACCCGTATGAGAGACGCATAATACACTATGCTCTTCAAAACGACAAATACGTAACGACTTATTCCGAGGGTGAAGAGCCTTACAGAAAAGTTGTGGTTGCACTTAAAAAATAATCCGATAAATAAATATCGTGTCATTAGTCGGGGTCTCAATAATTGAGCAAACTCAGGTAAACCGGAGTACGCTCCGGCACCTCGGAAAATCTCGGACCTTGGCTCATTGCTCGAGTAAATAACAGGCGGCGTTCAGCCGCTTTTGTTATATAATAAAAATGGTATTGCAGCAGGTAAAGAACGGAGCATAAAAACCGGAAAGTGTCTCGGTCTGTACATAGATATAGCCTTTCAATACCGGCTTGCGGCTTATATTTGTGAGATAAATCCCATCTCGGGCGGATAGAGTTCTATTATAAAGCGTATATAATTTAAAGGAATAATATGAATACGAAAAATTATTCGGATCAGGATACAATTATTGCAATATCGACGGCAACGTCAGACGCCGGAATAGGCATTATAAGGCTCAGCGGAGAAAAAGCGATAGAGTGTGCGGATAAGTGTGTGGTTGATTCCGGTCGTCGTCATAATTTATGTGAAAGAAGAGCAGGAACCATACGCTTTTCTTATGTGGTAGAGGAGGATGAGACCGTACTTGATGAAGCCTTGGTTTCGGTTTTTAAATGTCCGCATTCCTACACAGGTGAGGACATGGTGGAAATCAATGTCCATGGAGGAAGACTGATATTACAAAAAACCCTTAAATTGCTTTTAAATTCCAATCCTGATAGGCTGCGCATAGCGGAACCCGGTGAATTTACAAAAAGAGCCTTTTTAAACGGAAAGATGGATTTGACAAGGGCGGAAGCAATTCAGGATATTATTTCAGCCGAAAGCGATTTTGCCCTAAAAAATGCGGCAAGACAGCTTGGCGGAGATCTTTATAAAAAAATAGATGAGATACGAAAAGCCGTGCTCTATGAAACGGCTTTTATAGAATCTGCGCTCGATGATCCGGATAACTATGAAATTGATAAATTATCGGAAGGGCTTCCGGAAAAAATAACAAACATAATTTCTTCGATAAACAGGCTTTTAATAAGTGCGGATGAAGGAAAAATAAGAAAGGAAGGGCTCAAGGTTTCAATAATAGGAGAGCCTAATGCCGGTAAATCTTCATTACTTAATTTATTGACGGGGGAAGAATCCGCCATAGTCACCGATATTGCCGGAACCACAAGAGATGTGCTTAATGAAAGTATAAAAATAGGAGATCTGCTCCTAAACATCAGTGACACTGCGGGACTTAGGCAGACCGACGACAAGGTTGAGGCGATAGGCGTAAAAAAAGCCGAACAGAATGCTCAAAATTCGGATCTGATCCTCTTTGTTCTGGACGCCTATAAATTTTTAAAAGAGGATAAAAGCATCTTAACGGACTATATTAAAAATATAATAAAGGATAAAAAAATCTGCGTGCTGGTAAACAAATCCGATCTTTTATCGGAGGAAACATTTAATTCGGCATTAAATGATATAAAAAAAGAATTTACCGATACGGACGAGCGATTTTTCCTCAAAACATCCTTTAAAAATAAAGAGGGAATAGATAAACTTCGGGACGTAATCTATGAAATGTTTTTAAATGGGGAAACGGTGCCAAAGGCTGAAATTTATCTCACAAATATCAGGCATGAGCAGGCTTTAAAAAGGGCAAAGGAAAGTCTTGAGCTTGTTATAAATACCGCAAAAGAGGGAAGATCCGAGGACTTATATACCGTAGATCTTATGGATGCATACAGCAGTCTTTCCGAAATATTGGGAGAGGGAGTTGAGGATGATCTTGCGGATGAGATATTCAGTAAATTTTGTATGGGAAAATAACTGTAATAGGTTTGGATAACATAAAAGCTTTGACAGAAAATAGGCATTGAAGGCTTATAAGAGGTTTTATTTATAAAGATACGACTTTATATATTAAATAATATTTATATCTGATAGGTGAATAAATAAGTATATACTGCGGATTTGCTTTATATATGTGATCAAGTCCGGGTATTGTATATATTTATAGTTATAAGTTTTGAGGGTAAAAGAATAAGGAAATTATGATAAATACTGAATTTGACACAATAGTGATAGGAGCGGGTCATGCGGGAGTCGAGGCGGCTCTTGTATTTGCAAGAAGTAATTTGAGCGTGGCGGTTTTTTCCATGAGTGTGGACAATATCGCCTATATGCCCTGCAATCCGCATATAGGAGGATCTTCAAAGGGTCATCTTGTCAGAGAAATAGACGCACTCGGCGGAGAAATGGGAAAAGCGATAGACCGGACTTTTTTGCAGTTTCGTATGCTGAATAAATCTAAAGGTCCGGCGGTTCATTCACCCAGAGCGCAGGCTGATAAGATGGCATATTCTCAATATATGAGGGAAAAAATCGAGTCATACCACAACATATACATAAAGCAGGCTGAAATAACTGACGTTATTATTGAAGATAAGAAATTTATCGGCGTAAGAACCGCTACGGGTCTTGAATATAGAGCAAAGGTTTGTGTTCTCTGTTCCGGAACTTATCTTAATGCAAGATGCCTTACGGGTGAAGCTATTACCTACTGCGGACCTAACGGTATGCAGTCCGCAAATTCACTCTCAAATTCTCTGGAAAAAGCGGGTGTAAAGCTCAGAAGATTTAAGACGGGTACTCCCGCCAGAATGGACGGATCTTCTCTTGATTATTCCAAAATGGAAATACAGGACGGGGAATACCCCGTTTTACCCTTTTCGTTTGATACGGACAAGGCTTCTGTTCAAAGACGTCAATATCCCTGTTATTTAACATACACTAATGAAAAGACACATGAGATTTTAAGAAATAATCTTCACAGATCGCCCATATATGCCGGTGTGATAGAGGGGATAGGCCCCAGATACTGTCCTTCAATAGAGGATAAGGTTGTAAAATTTCCCGAAAAGATCAGACATCAGGTCTTTGTGGAGCCGGAGGGGCTTTATACAAACGAAAAATACATTGACGGAATGAGTTCGTCAATGCCGGAGGATGTACAGCTTGAATTTTACAGAACCGTTCCGGGACTTGAAAATTGCAGAATCGTAAAAGCCGCATATGCCATTGAGTATGACTGTCTTGCTCCGGGACAATTAACCAATGAGCTGGAGCTTAGAGAAATAAAGGGCTTTTACTGCGCGGGGCAGTTTAACGGCTCTTCCGGCTATGAGGAGGCTGCGGCTCAGGGGCTTTTTGCGGCAATAAATGCGACAGCCTCCATAAAAAACACTAAGCATCTTTCTATCGACAGGTCGGAGGGCTATATAGGCGTACTTGTGGACGACCTTGTTCATAAGGAATTGACCGAACCTTACAGAATGATGACATCCCGCGCCGAGTACAGACTGCTTTTAAGACAGGACAATGCGGATATCAGACTCAGAGAAAAAGGCTATGAATGCGGACTTATAAGCAGAGAGCAATATGAAAGGCTTTTAGATAAAAAGAAAAAAATAGAAGCTGAAACAAACCGCCTAAAGCAGACGCAGATCGGAGCGTCGGTCAAGATTCAGGAGGTACTTACGGCTCTGGGGAGTGCGGAGATCACAACGGGAACATCACTTGCCTCGCTTATTTGCAGACCCGAATTAAATTATAAAAATATTGCGGAAATAGATAAGAACAGACCGGACGATCTTTCTGATGAAATAATTGAACAGGTTGAAATCAACTGCAAATATGAGGGATATATAGCAAGACAAAACGCTCAGGTTAATAAATTTAAAAAGCTTGAAAAAAAGCTCATACCGGAGAATATCAATTATGAAGATATTTCGGGACTAAGAATAGAGGCTAGACAAAAGCTTATTTTATTAAAGCCCGAAAGCATAGGCGCGGCGCTTAGAATAGGCGGAGTAAATCCGGCGGATATAAATGTTCTTCTTATATATATGAAGGCTCATAAAATGTAAGAGGGTTAATAGTGACATTAAGCCTCCGATTATTGTCTTATAGATGAGTTTTATGTAGATACAGCATAAATAAAATATTTCTGCAAGATTTTAGAGCTGCAATATTCAGGCACATGCTTTTATATGGAATATCGCATTATAAAAAGCCGGAGAAATATTCCGCTAAAATTAGCTTGGTATAAGAATAACCCGCAAAGCATGTTTTCTGTGGTTTTGCAAAGATGTTAAAGACGTTTGAATATTTTTATATAGAAAACAAGCGAAAAAGGTAAGGAAATTAAAAATGGAAAAAGAGGAACTCGACCTGAAGGCTAAACTCTGCACGGTATATAAGGAAGATAAAGCAGCTTACCTTTTGATACAGCCCGCAGATGACACGTCCGATACGGATAAGCAGGCAGAATACCTTAAGGATAGCTGTGATGAGGGCTTTATATTTGTTTTCTTTGAGGTAAAAAATTGGAATGTCGAACTGTCGCCGTGGAGTGCGGAGCCGGTTTTCGGAAAAGAGGGCTTCGGAGAAGGAGCGGTTGATACCTTGGAATTTATTCAAAAAATACTGTTTCCCGATATCTCGGGCAGGTACGGCTTGGATAAAAATATTCCGGTTATTTTGGGCGGCTACTCTCTTGCTGCTCTTTTTTGTCTATGGAGCGCATATCAAAGCGATATATTTGCCGCAGTATCCGCAGCCTCGCCGTCAGTATGGTTTCCGAAATGGACGGAATATATAAGCGGAAATAAACCCCGATCAAAGTATATTTACCTAAGCCTCGGAGACAAGGAAGAAAAGACCCGAAATAAAATCATGTCGACGGTAGGAGACCGCATTAAGGAGCAGTATGAAAGCTTAAATGCCTATGAGGATATAAAAAGCGTGTTGGAATGGAATGAAGGAAACCATTTTAAGGCTGCTGATGAAAGAACCGCAAAAGGTTTTTTGTGGTGTATGGATAAATTAAAGAGCGGTAGAAAAGCTTAAGTGTCTGCAAGTATATGAATGTGTGTAGGAACAGAGAGAAGAAAATCATTTTATATATGCGGACATAGTAACTTCAAAAGGATTTTCGTGGCACTTGAATAATTTAAATGGCGGTATGAAAGCTTGTGTGTGCGAAGATATAAAATGCACGCAGGAGTGACACGGAGTAAATAATTTTAAGAAGACATATGTAATACGAACAAAAGATTTTTATATAGATTGAATAATTTTGTATAAGCGTAAATATATTAAGTTCATATTTTTTAATAAAAACTGTTTCATAGAAAATAGACATATACTTAAATGGGAAAAATTATGCCGTATAACTGGGAACGCCTTCAAAAAGGGCTTGATAAATGGAATATAAGCTTAAATTCGGAGCAGTATGACAAGCTCGGCAGATTTTATGAGCTTCTTATTGAAACGAATAAGGTCATGAATCTGACCGCCGTTACGGAATTTGAGGACGTCTGCACCAAACACTTTTTGGACAGTATAGCCATGCTGCATATAAATCAAAAGCTTGAAATACCGACGCAGGGAAAAAGTCTGATTGATGTGGGCTGCGGAGCGGGATTTCCGGGAATGGTATTAAAAATAGCGGAGCCGGAGCTTAATATCGTATTGATGGACGCCTTACAAAAAAGAGTCGGTTTTTTAAATAAGGTAATAAGCGAACTCAAGCTTAACGTTTCACGTGAAACATCCATAGGAGCAATTCACGGAAGAGCGGAAGAGCTATGTAATGCGGAAAAGCTTCGCAATGCGAAAAAATCACGCAATGCAGCAAAAAACAGCAATACGGAAAAGCTGTATAATTCGGGAAAAGTGGATTTCGGTAAAAATATGCAGAATAAAAACGACAAAACAAAGTCTGATAACATTGAGAGCATAATTACCGAAAAAGCTTATAGAGAGAGCTTTGATTTTGCAGCCGCAAGGGCGGTGGCAAAGCTTTCCGTACTGTGTGAGTACTGTCTTCCTTTTGTAAAAAAGGGCGGTTATTTCATTTCATACAAGACCGTTGAAAGTGATGATGAGATAAAAAGCGCCGAGTCCGCCTGTACTCTTCTTGGCGGTAAAATAGAGCGGGTGGAGGATTACATACTGCCGGGCACCGACATAAATAGAAGGCTTATATACATAAAGAAGATACGGGCTACCGACAAAAAATATCCCAGGGCGTCCGCAGTCATGGCGAAAAAGCCGTTGTAGGAGCGGTAACGGGGTAAGAAATATGTTTTTAATAAAGTCCTGATGTTGTATCAGGAAGTTTACTTATAAAAACGTGAAATAAAAATAACCGAATAGATGGAATTGAATTTGTGGAGACCGGCTATGATAGGATTTTGGATTTTTATGCTGATTATGTGCCTTATAATTCCGATTACCATGATCGGTTTCGGAAAATATTTTCTGAAAGGCGGTCCTAAGGACATCAATGGCGTATTCGGATATCGCACATCAAGATCTATGAAAAACAAGGATACTTGGAAATATGCTCACAAAATCAGCGGAAAAATATGGCTTGTCTGCGGACTCATATTATTGCCGTTGTCTGTGGTTGCGATGATTTTATTTTTTGGAAAAAGCATCGACACGATAGGGTACGCCGGAATGGCAATAACCACTATACAGATTATCATAATGGCGTGTTCAATATTCCCAACTGAAGCGGCATTAAAGAGAACCTTTGATAATAACGGAAATCGAAGATAAATCCCGGCTTGTCGAGCTCAGTAAATTTAGAATCCGCAAAGGATAAACCATATGAGATATATACTTTTGTTACGAGGCATAAATGTAGGTGGAAAAAATAAAGTATATATGAGTGATTTAAAAGAATTCTTGTCAAATAAGGGTTTTGAAAATGTCGATTCTTATATCAACAGCGGAAATTTATTTTTCAATAGTATTCAAAGTCGTGAAAATTGCATCTCAAAAATAGAATATTTGTTAGAAAGCAAGTATGACTTTTCTATTCCGTTTGCTTTGATCAGCAAAGATGAGTATTTAGAAGAAAAAGCGGAATTACCTGATTGGTGGAAAGGAAATCTTTCAAGAAGAGATGTTCTTTTTATGTCCCCTCAAATCAATAAAGCAGATATTGTAGATTTTATAAATAAATCTGAACTCTACAATGAAATAGTTTATATAGGTAAAAATGCAATATTTTGGGGAAAGTATGACGAAGCAGAATATTTGAAAACTACTTATCATAAAAAACTTATGAAACAGGATTTTTATAAGCACATTACGATTCGAAACCAAAAAACATTTGAAAAGATAGCAGAAATTCTTGAAAAAGAAAATGCAAATCCCAATTTGTAGAACTGCTCCGGAAAGACAAATTTGAAATTATGGAGGTAGCAATGAATAAGATTACTTGTATTTGTTTGGGTGTTAGAGATATGGAAAGATCAATAAAGTTTTACAGAGATGGTTTAGGATATAAGACTGACTGCAAGGAAAATAATCCGCCAGTATGTTTTTTCGATACTCCGGGAACAAAATTTGAATTATTTCCTTTGGAACAATTAGCAAAAGATATTGATGAAAATAATCCACCAAAGGGAAATGGATTTTCCGG
>CAUVOD010000058.1:0-11488 GCA_963553525.1 uncultured Lachnospiraceae bacterium
CTTTATAGCCTCGGGTCTTGTGCCGAATACCAGCATTACTTTTTTCATGTGAGCTTCTTCCCGTACAAATCAACTGTTGATAAATATTTCCAATTCTTCAGGAGTTCCCAAGACGTGAACATACCGAGGCTCAATATCGGATATATATATCTCTCCGCCCCTTTTTAATAACTGATTATATAGCGGAGCTATATACTTTTCCCCGTTTACAAGATTTTGATTATTATTATAAAACTCATGATACAGGTCGCTGTATAAAGAGCAGGCTCTAAAGTAGTACGCTCCCAGAGTGCAGTGATTTGAGATACGTTGTTTTTCCTTAACTTCTACGGCTTTTCCGTTATCGTCAATTTTGACAAAACTCCAATGATCTCCCACTCCAAAAAAGCAGGGGATGAATCCGTCGCCTTTCAATTCTTTATAATTCATAAGTCCGGGTTCAACATAGGTATCAATATTGTAGATAAGTAAAGCATTATCCGGATTCCAATATTTTTCAGCCAGCATTGCCGTTGTAGCCTGACCGTCGGTCAAATAATCAAGCATTATTATTTTATAATTTTTTATATCCAGCTTATTGCAGCTCTCCGAAATAAAGTTTTCCACATCCGCAGCTGAGTCCTTCACCGCAATAAATATGTATTGATCAGCTTTATCTTTATAACCCTCCAGGCTGATAATAGACCACTCAAATAAGGTTCTGCCCTTAGCCTGTATCATATACTTGGGCAGGGTATATCCAGACTTTCTGAATCTTGAGCCTAAACCGCCCATGGTTATCACAATATCTATATTATTTTTCATCACTGCATCTCGATTTCTTAAGTATTTCATCCAACTCTTCCGGTGTTTTTGCTAAAAATTCATCGGGCCGCACAGTACGATCATCCACGTAATAGCCTTTCTTTCCGGGCCATACTTTTCCATAAACGATCTCATCATACGGGATATCCCACTTTTTAAGCCAGTCATGGAGTATGGCTGCCGTATATTTATTTATAAGTCCCAAATTTCCGTTGTAGGAGTTCATATTCCTTGATGTATAAAGGACTATTTTTGCACCGTTCGACTTGTAATATCTCAGCTTTTCTATCATATCGTGATACGGTACAAGCTCCTCGTACTCTTCATCCTTTGCCTTTATGGGACACAAGGTTCCATCTATGTCAAAAACAAATGTGTAGTCTTTATAAACGCTCATATCATAATTCCATTTCTTCTATACTTGACAAAATTCTATCCGCATTAAGTATAAACCCTAAAACCTTGTGGGGATTATCCATATGCAAAGGCAGCATGGACAAAAATAATGACGATTCATATATTCTGACCAACTTATATGAATAACCGTTCTCCTGCACATAATTCTTAAAGCGCTCTATATACACGGTATTATCCGCTTCTATTTCCAAATGCAGCTTTAAATCCGAATCCACCTCTATTCTGTATAAACCGTTGTTAAAATAACCATAATACCCGCATATTGAGTGAGACAGCTTGGCTATATCGTAATACGGATCCATCCACAATTCCTGTTCCGAAAGCGCACCTCTGGGGTCTATAAGCTTTAATAATTCCGTATTCTTATCAAATAATATATTGGAAAAGCATAAATCTCCGTGACCGACAACGCTTATCCTTGAGCATTGTTCTTTATTATTGTTATACATATGCATATATCTTTCATAAAGCTTCGATATATAATCATCACACGGCAAAAGATGCTTCAATTCAGGATATAACGGATGACTCTCCAACTCCTTAATTCTTTCTTCAACCTTGGTAACATAAGCCTCATGCTGCATCCTCTCATAGTCGCCTTCCGATATCGGTCTGCTGTGCCGGTTATTTACAAAGGTGAAAATAATCCTCAGAAAATTATCAAATTCATCTATTCCCACAGCGTCATGAACCCACCTTATCGCCATGTCGGGAATTCTGTAGCTCTTCATGGTATACGACGCCGTTTCATCATTCTCGGTATATCCGTAGGGCATTACAAACCAAGGCTTCATATCTTCAGGAAGAAAATTATAAAGTGAATATTCCATTTTTATCTTTTTTTTGTTTTTTGAGGCTTTTACCAAAGTATAGCCGTTATTGTTTATGGAATTGAAAAATCTGGAATCAAAGCCTCCGGAAATATAGCGTAAAAAATTGGAGTATTCCGAAATATCGCAAAATACATCCGTTTTTACCTCACTGAAGCTTTCAAAAGCACGATATGACTCCCCATCCGACAATTTATCATGATTTTTATCTATAAAATCACAATATTCAAAACCGTCCGCCATCATGAACGAGGTAACGGAACCTTTGTTATCCAGCCACACATAATTTTCATTAACGTATCCCGCCTTTTGAAAAAAAATTTTCGCCTTTTCTTTATCCGCTATGATTTCATTGGAAAAAACATGCACTATTCGAGTTTTCCCGGGAAGGCTTCTTATATAATTTTTAATTTCCTCAAGCTGACCTTCATTATTAAAAAAAATGATGTTTTCGATTTCATTAATTTTTTTTACAAAATCGGCAAATTTTTTTTCAACGCTTTCCCTTCTGATAATTATTTCAGAAAATTTCTTATTACCCACAATATTGCTTATAAATACACTCGGGAAAATATGATTATCATATATACAAACAGTATTCATTTTGTATTGATCACCTTTCCGACATATGAAGAGATATATATGGTTACAAATAAAATTCCGAACAACAGCACGCTTACGCTCATGTATAATGTAACATAAATGTCATTGGAACCGCTGAATACGGAATTTATATATACTAAAAATAAATCCGAGGCGGTACTTTTCCCCAAGCCGTAAATAAATATCTTTATGACGCCATATTCCGCAATCCATGTAAAGGTTGACATTATAAGCAATAAAGGCACCCTCTGATCAACAAGTTTTTTGGCATACATATACCAGTTGTTGATTCCCGATAAGAATCTCAGAACATCAATACCGCCGGGACTGTCGGTACTTACAATGCAAAATCTGTTTATGTAATTATTTATCGACGGAAAGGATATGAAAAAAGCCGTTAATAATATCAAAAACAGCGCCATCAAAATAACGACGGGCACAATACCGTTACCTGTTGACAAGGTAAAAACGGCTAAAATTACAAGCAGTGATATTGTATCGAAATATCTTTCCACAAGTACGCTGAATATACCTATTTTATAATCTTCGGTCTCATGTCCGTAGCAGTACATTTTAAACAAATCTCCCGTTTTAAAGGGAAGTATGATGCTGACAAAAGAAGATTTGATATAGACCTTTACAAATCTCCTGAAGGGTATATGAGTATCAAGCATAATAATATATAATCTGACGGTTTTGATAAAATAGATCATGCCTACAAGAAGCGCAGATAATAACATATACGCTATATTAAATTCATATACTCCATCAGTTTTTATAAACGCACCGGTAAATCGGTCATAGAAAAAAATAAATGAAACTATAAGAAAAAGTATATTAACCGTATAATACAGATTTTTTCTTAAATCTTTTTTTCGCTTCATGGCAGCCGCATCACCTTAATATAAATATTTCTGATATTACGAATTATTTTCATACCTTATCTGTGCCGAGTATGAATCCACCAATTTATTCCTGTGCTCGGCTTCAACAAATTTCCTCTTATTCACTACATATGCCATAAGTAATCTTAATACTGTAATTGCCTGGTTAAACATTTTTACATTGGATACTTGATCTTCTTCACTCCATGTTATGGGAAAAAATTTCATTTTTAAACCGTAATATACCGAACCCAAGATCATACAATAATTAAACATAAGATCATCTTTATATTTAAAGTAGAATTTATTTTGAAGAGAGCTTACCTTGTACATATTTATTCCCGAACCCAGATCATAAATCTTATATCCCGTTCCTATGGAAAACAGCACATTATACACCTTATTTCCAAATGTGCGTATTTTTGAGTACCCTGCAAGCTTTGACGATCTCAAAAATCTTGCTCCCAACAGACAATCATATTTAACGTAATCACCGTTTTTAATTAACGGTATAATATCGGAAATATTGCCCTGATCGTCCCCGTGCAGAACTGCCACATAGTCAAATGAATTATCGATTGCATATTGAAACGCAACCTTATGAGATCCGCCCAGTCCGTAATTAAAATTATTATTCAATAATTTGATTTTTAGTTTCATTTCATTTTTATCTAAAAATCTTTTAACCGCCTCCTCACCGTTATCCGTGCTCAGGTTATTTACAACAATTACTTCGGAAAAATAATTCTCCGCAAACTTCACCTTTTCAAGCACTCTTATTATTTGTTTTTCACAATTGTACATAGGAATAAAAAGCAGTATCCTGTCCATTATTAACTATCCTCGATCTTTCCGTTAATAAACCGCTTCATTCAATATAGGACGATTCTTCTTAAATATCGTACGAAGTAACATAATCCAGCCCAAAAAATAGAACGGCAGATAATACATCTGATATCTGCCGGGCGCCATAAGCACAACCATTACAAGTTGAAGAAACAGCGCAAAGCACATACACGATTCAAAATAATCTCTTTTTATAAGATTTATTATGAACATAAGTGGTATAAGTATACAGGGAAGCCAAAATGCGTAAAAAATATAAAATGACATTACTCCTTTAATATCAAATGAAAAAACCAATTTTTTCGATAAGCGTTCACGGAAGGAATTATTTTCATATCTTCTAAACTCTCCGGATATATCTCCCGGCAAATCCGTATGTCTGCTCCATTCATCTATAGTTTCCTGATTCCATATGAAGCCCACCGTCGGATAATAAGGGTATACGCCAAGACTCCATTTGGCGGCTTCCCACCTGCACTCAAGGTAGGTGGGTATATTTTTTAATATTATATTATAAACGCTCTTCTTAAAAGCCTTCATTTCTTCCGCAGTAGGTTCAGGAAAGCTCCTTTCCGCTATTGTTCCGTTAAACGGAGAAGACATACTGGCATTACCAAGCATAGTTTCAATATCATATACCTTATCTATATTTTCAATATCTTCCGGGGCTATTTTTTTATATTTTTCAGGATCGGAAAGGATCGTACTGAGTACCGTCACATATTTTAAACCCGAATGCTGATTCAGCGTATTTCCGTTACCCAAATTCACAAGTACACGCAGAAAAACGGTAACTACTACAAGCGATGAAATCAAAAAAATCATAGCCTTTATTTTGTACTTCTTTGCAGTGCGGGAAAGTAATATTACCAACGGAGAAATAAGCGCAAAAAGCAGTCCCTCGCTTCTGTAATTAACCACAACGGAAAGCAGGACGGAAACGATAATCGCTTTATTCCAAAATATGTTTTCATCCTTTTCTTTTTTTATTAAAAATAAATTCTCAATGAGTAAAATCAAAAAAATCGAGTACAGCCATATGCGTATTGGGCAGGTTACAAAGCACAATGCCGGTAAAGTAATAAATAAAACTATAAGAAAATATTTTATAATTTTATTTTCCAATTCAAGACTCACATTTTTTATAATATTCCCTACAACAATAACGGAAATCAAAACCTGAACCGCCGCTATAATTCCGGGATCCGGATAAATCATAATGCACAGCAGCATAAATAAGCTGGACATTATCCCCTGATCGGGCCACACTCTAAGATTTTTTACAGATAAAAATACCTGGACTTCATCGCCTACCGCTCCCCAATTACCGGGCCATAAAGCAAGCAGGACGGCAATATAGACTATGGCAATAATTCCGTAGTAAGCGAAATTCTCTTTAATTAAGGATTTGGAAATTTTCATATGAGACAGCCGTTTATATACCGTCATTCCGAGCAGCAGCATAAGCAGCACGAATATCACCTTTATCACAATATAAAACTGCATGCTCAAAGGATTATACGTCCTGTCCCAATAGAAAAATTTCAGGTCATTGTGTATCGAAAATATGGTATATGCCGCAATGAAGACAGCTATAAATATCCTATGTATGTATTCCTTTTTTGTTGTACCGCAGCATTTTATACCGAGATTCATTTATTTAACCACCCTCTGAAATTTCCTTAAGTTTAATTACCATAACGCCGTCTATTACTTTCATACAGTCATCATGCGGCCAAACATTCATTTCTCCATATTCTTTGCTGTCTATTATAGTTTGATAAATATCATCAGCATAGCTGATATTGCGAAATGAGGTTCCGAGTATTCTGTTCATTTGTATAACCCAGTTTTGAGGCATTACCGGATAGGGAAGATATTCATTGCGCTGAGGCTGCCATCCCTTAAGATAGTCATAATAATACCAATTACTGTCCTTATAGATTTCATCCATGCTGCCGGTAACCATTATGGGCAGTTCGTCATTCCAATGCTCATTCGCTATAAGCTTTGAATACATCGCCAAAGCCATAGATTCCGACTTTATATCCCGCTCCTTTAAAGCCGAATAACCGATATTGCATATATATACCTGATGACAAATTACTATGGCAATTAAAGCGTATACGGCAAATACCGCAGTTTTTATTTTGATATTTGTTTTATGCAGCATTCCTATCAGCATAATCCATATGAAAATCATGCTGTGAAGATAAGTCCAGGGGATTCTTTCAACATCGTCGCTGAGCACTTTATAAAAGCAAAACGCCATAGGAGTCAATAATAAAAGTATGAGCAAAACTGCCCTGTTTGCAGCATTTTGCTCCTTTTTTACAAATATTATTCCGAAAATCGTCATAAATAACCCCAGCATTATATGAACCGCGGTTATTAGAGATCCGTTATATACTATTCCGTTTCCTATCAAATATTTTACAAACACGTAATATGAACCGAATACGGTTCCGACGGGATTTTTAAAAAGAGGTAATTTCATGCTCAGCACGGACGCAAAGCCTCTGGCATCTGTAGGAGACAGTCCGTATATGAAATTTACAAGCTTCATTCCGATCAGATATAAAACCGTTCCCGAAACACCCGTTATAATCGACGATATAAATATTCTGATCCTGTCTTTATTTTCAGAGGAAAGAACAAGAGTTATAAAGCTCAAAGTTGTAAATGTTGGTATATATCCCTGCCAAATCGAAAACGAAACGGCTACCGCTATTGAAGAAAACACCAGAGCCCGACAGTGTTTGGAAAAGCTTTTTTTTATGATATATACGGAAAAAACCATAGACGTATACGCTATGGTATAAGGAAACGAGGCATATGAAAAGGTCGAATATGTTGCAAGATGAGGCTGACTCATTATAAGCCCCTGTATCAGGAGGGATGAAACAGACGACAGCTTTACGGAAACCAAATCGACCGTCATATACGACATGAGAGAATATAAAAACAGGCTTCCTATAAATTCAATGGCGGGATTAACCGCCCTGCCTGAAAAAAGCAATAATCCATATCTCCCCTGCTCAAGCTCTCCGGTATATGTATGATAATAAAAGCCAAAGCCCAATGAGTCTCCGTTGTATCCGCTGTATGCAAGCTGTGCAAAATGAAATATGATTCCTATAAAAAAACCTCTGAGCAGAAACTTTTTTATTTCCGAATATTTACTTTTATCTGAAAAAACATTATCCAATGTCTCCATTCAGCCACCCTACCATATCAAATTGATCGTAAATTCTTTTTATCTTCGTTTTTTCATCCTGAAATGACGTAAGTATCGGAACCTTATCTTCATTTTCATATCCCTTAATATAAAATGAGCTTTTTATTTCGGGATGAGGAATATGTGTAAATACAATTTTATGTTCAAACGGAAGCTTGTCAAAATTTCTAAGGTCATCCTCGCTGCATTGAGAACGGTCTGTAAACAAAATATACAAATTATCCCAGTTAATCCTCTCTCTCCTCCTTTCCCATGCGGATCTTGCTTCATCCTCCGTCAGATAATGCATAAAATATATCTTTGCGTCCCTTAGATATGCCGTAGGATAAGAAACATTCCCGTATATACTGTCATACTCCTTTACAAATCTGAGTTCCTCCGACATGTATCCTTTCAAATCGTTTAATATATTTATATAGTCCGAAGCTTTAATAAATAAATTTACAAAAGGAGAATTAAATCCAAGACCTAAATCACTGCTCAAAACCCCACCGTTACAGTTGGATGATATAATTGAAACGTTTTTATTTCTTAATCGTCTTCTCTGACTTTTAATCCACAGATTTCTTCTGTACAGATTTACTTTATCCGGGCTCCACCCCCCCCTTAGTTTTGTGCATATTTTAGCAAACAAATATAGAGGCTTTTTTAAAAAAGAAAATCTTTTTTTGAACAGTCTTTTCTTATATTCGCGGTAAGATAAAGCTCCATTTCCGTAATCTTTATTTTCCTTCTGATATTTATTTATTTCATCTACAATCCCGGAATTATACTCGCGGGGAGTTTGTTTGAATTTTTCAATAAACTTATTGCAGAGCTTTACATCCTCTATATCCTTTTCTTCATTTCTGGTTTGCTTCATCTGCTTGAGTCTGTAAATACTCAAAAATTTGGTATCATGAAAATAAAAGTAATTTTGAGGATTGTAAAGCATGTCCTTTACCGTAAGGGAATGATATTTAAGCTGACTTTCATGATTATCAATATCAGAAATCAGATCGGAAATATCTTCGGCTTGATTTTTTCTACAGTCATAATCAGTTAAAAAATCTACATCTTTTGCCTCTCTCAGTCCGCATACTTCAAGAACGCCGCTTGAATCAATAATGAATCTGTTTTTATCCAAATTCCTTTTTTCTATCGCCGCCTTAAGCTCGGGTAATTTATAAAAAAGAGTTCCGTATTTAAACGGATCCGCGTAGTTCAAAAAGTCTACGGAATTGGGATTGTACAAAAGCTCCGCCATTTCACAGGCTTCGGCTTTATGATTGGAAATATGTATAGAATGTTTACCGAGAGCAAAAACATCTCTTATTTTAGCCTTGGCTTCCACCACGGTCTCCAGGTTATTCGCTTCCAATATATATGTCACAACGGGATTATTTTTGTTAACACAGGGATCGGCCTTGTAATTGGCTCCGGAAAATTTATCGTCAAAGCTTCCCAGCCATTTTTCTCCTCGATAAATCTGGGTCATGAAATTTCTTATGCCGTTGTAATTAAGATAAACCTCTTTGGAATATACTATATCTCCATACCCGCTCAAAATATCTTCAGCTTTTGAAAGCTTGTCTCTGTCGGCAGAGGGCCAGATACAAACGAAATAGCAATTTTCCTTGATATAGGTATAGTTAATCGCCATTACCGACATATTATTTTCGTTCATAATATATTTCTTGAAATATTTATAATTATATTTGTATACGGGGATTTTGTCGGAAAATTTAATAACGGAAACATCTTTATTATAATATGCTGCCGCAGCCACCCTGTGCGAACCGTCGAATATTCGATTATTTTTATCGACAGGTATCAAGGATATATTATCATTAAATCCGTCCTTTTTAATATCGTCGATAAGTTTGTCGAAAACTTCGATATATTTTTGAAAGGAATTTTTTTCAGCCGTTCCCGGCTCGAAATAAAGCCCGCAGGAAAAAGAATTGATATTATCCCTATATATCTCCAACGCTTTTCCCATATCCATACCCTTTTCACGGGCGTCGATATATATCCATTTTGCCATCAAATCAAATCTGTCGGCACAAATGAGACTTCTGGCGGGAACGGAAAGTATTTCATAATCCAAGGAAGTATCTATTTCATTTTCTTCAAGGAAATATGTAGTGAGTCTTTCTATTTCATTTTTTTTCATAATATTCACGTATGCAATTACAAATATTTATTATCTGATCGTCCGTTAAAAAAATAGACGACGGAAGCCACAGCCCGTGACTTGCGGCATATTCGGCATTAGGATAACTCCCGCTGTAATTATATGCAGGTTCGGCATGAAGAGCGGGATAAAAAGGTCTGCTGCCGATATTATTGCTTTTTAAATAAGCCGCCAGATCGTCTCTGTCCCTGCACAAAATATCAAAAAACCAGGGCGCTGTATTATCAATATCGGTCGGAATGATCTCGACTTCGGGAATATCCTTTAACAAATCCATGTACAGCTTTGCCATTTGTTTCTTTCTCAGCACCCTTTGAGGCAGCTTCTTCATTTGTTCAATTCCGATAACCGCCTGTACGTCCGTGAACTTGAAATTCCATCCCTTAACAAGATACTTATCTATGCCTCCCGCAGTTCTGCCGAAGTCTCTGATTTTTTTTATGCCTTCATACAATTCGTCATTGTCCGTAACAAGAGCCCCGCCCTGTCCCGTGGTAATTATTTTCGGAGCACTGAAAGAAAAGCTTCCTATTTCTCCGAAGGTTCCTATATGCTTTCCGGAAATTCCGCTTCCCAACGATTGTGCGGCATCCTCAATAAGATGAATATTTTTCTCTTTGCAAAAGGTTACTATTTCATCCATCCTTTTAGGATATCTGCCGTTAATGCTGACAAGTATTACAGCTTTCGTTTTTTCCGTAACCGCATTTACCATGCATTCGTAATTCATGCACAGAGTTTCTTTATCTATGTCTACAAATACCGCCTTTGCAGCAATCAGCTCCGCCGCATTGGGAGTGGCAACCATAGTGAAATCCGGCACAATGACCTCATCTCCGGCTTTAACCCCGCATGCCATAAGCGCAATCGACAAAGAAACCGTTCCGTTTGAAACAACGGAACAGTATTTTGCGCCGGTATATTCCGCAATCATCCTTTCAAATTCTCTGGTTTTTACAAATTCCGTAACCCAACCTCCGGAATTCATATATTCATACAGAGCGTCTCTTTCACGCTCATCAAAACTCGGCTCCATCTGATTAATAAACGCCATATTTACGTACCCTGTTCCTTTTATATTTGTTTTGCAACTTCAACATGAAAAGGATTAACCTCATCTGAGCAGCCTCTGCAAACCGCACAGAATGTTGTATGTCCGAGATAGCTGTATCCGAGTTCATATTCCAAAAGCTCCTGTTTTGTGAAGTCCTTTCTGAAATCAAAATAATCATTTTCATTTTTCGGAAACAGCCCCGCCTTGGTTGCGGCAAAATTACTGCAGCAAAAGAATAATTTTCCGTCAGAAAAATTCCTGCAAAACATGGCGCATTTTGAAAAGTGGTTTCTCAGCTGTTCTTCATCCTTTTTACCGGGCTTATTATTGGGAAAACCCATATCAAGCCATTGTTCTCCGGTTCTCTTGACATCAACCGCTATTCCGTTATCAACACAAATCCGACTCACCTCATCCAATTTACTTTTATATCCGATAGTGCAGGTATAGTCGCTTATATCCACCATCACATTATTTCTTCTGCATGATTCAAGAACCTCTTTTTTAGGTAAAATGGTTCCGTTCGATCCGAGTCTGAACGAGCCTATTTTATCCCTGTAATTTGAACCGATATAATCCATATACTCTATCAAATACGGATACATAAATCCTTCGCCGCCCAGAATTTTGAATTTA
>CAUVOD010000059.1:0-11422 GCA_963553525.1 uncultured Lachnospiraceae bacterium
TACGTGACCGGTGTCGACGGGGTATTTGATCCGGGAGCCAATACTGTCGGTCTGTCAATTGAAGGTGTCGGAAAAGAGGGCTTAAAGATTACAAAGTATTTTTTTGAAATCTTAAAAAAACACGGCATAAAAACGCACTACATAGACTCCGATATCGAAGAAGGAACGATGACTGTAGTTCCCTGCAAGGTTTTCGGAAAGGGAATAGAGGTTATCGCCCGCTTTATAGCAACGGGTTCCTTTGTCAGAAGATACGGCTCCTACATTGCCGATAAAACGGTTCTTCCCGAGACCTTTGTGGAAATCACTTTAAAAGACGACGATCGTAACGATCCTCCGATTACAAAAGACGCCTTGGATATACTTCAGATTTTAAGCAAGGACGAGTATGAAGAAATCGTGCGCATGACCAAGGAAATTTCGGGAATAATTCAGTCGGAGCTTGCTTCAAAGGGACTTACGCTTTATGATATCAAGCTTGAATTCGGTCGAGCAAACGGAGAGGTTCTGCTCATTGACGAAATTTCCGGCGGAAATATGCGTGTTTATGACGGCGGCAATATAATCGCACCTACGGATTTATATGCCTATTTGAACAAATAAAATTTAAAAAGCGGGAGAGCTGTATACTCCCGCTTTTCGATTTTACACGAGCAATTATCCGAAAAACCTCGGTAAATACGGATATAACGATGCTGAAAGCGTATTTTTCGCAGGTTACGGGTTTAGCCTGCTGAACGCATTGAAAAAAGTTTCTAAATGGAGGTTTAAATGAAAGTAGCGCTTGTTATGGGCAGCATTTCAGATAAAGAAATCGTAAAAAAAGCTGCTGAAATTTTGAAGCAATTTGACGTTCCTTACGAGTCGTATGTGATATCGGCTCATCGCTCAATAGATTTGGCAATTTCTTATGCCGCTCAAATGGAGGAAAAAGGAATAGATTTGACGATAGCATTTGCGGGAAAAGCGGCTCATCTTGCAGGTGTTTTGGCGGGGCTTAGCATTAAGCCCGTTATCGGAGTTCCCGTGAAGGCCTCAACCCTGGACGGTTTGGATGCTCTTTTATCCACGGTGCAGATGCCGAAAGGCGTACCCGTTGCAACCGTAGCGATTGACGGCGCTGAAAACGCCGCTCTGCTGGCTGTTCAGATATTGGCATTGAATAACGGAGAGTTAAAGGAAAAATTGACGGCATACAAAAAAGAAATGAAAAATTCCGTTCTGAAAATGAACGAAGAAATTGACTTTTAGGAGGCTGAATTGAGCGGATTATCCGGAATTTTCTCATTTGACTATAATAATGATGTAATTGATCTGTTACAGGTCAGTCTGTATGCGCTGCAGCACAGGGGACAGGAAGGCTTCGGTATTGTCACGATTGACAAGGATCGTATATGCGAGCTGAAACGCAAGGGGCTGCTGTCCGAGGTTTTAAATCAGCAGATTATCAATGATATCAAAGGCTTTGCGGGCATAGGTCTGGTAAAATATCTGTTTTCAAACAATACGAAATATGAACCGGTCATGCCCTATATATACAATACCTGTAACGGAAATTGCGCCATTGCAATTGACGGAGCGATCTTAAATAAGGACTTCAATATTTCCGATCTTGTAGGTCATATCAACGGAGATGAAGAAGAACTTAAGTCGTATATGAACCGTTTGGAGGGGACTTACAACATAATTTATATCGACAGCGGTAAAATGGTTGTTATAAGAGACAAATACGGCGTAAAGCCCCTTTGTGTAGGGGAACTGGAAAATACCGTTGCCGCCGTTTCCGAGAGCTGCGCTTTGGACGCCATGAATGCGAGATTTATCAAGGACATAGAGCAGGCGGAGATTTTCATAGCAGAAAAGGGCAAGTACCGCTCCGTTTATTTTGACAAGGCGGAGTCTCATTTATGTTTTTTTGAAATGATATACATTGCCCGTCCGGATAGTAAAATCGACGGTGTGAGCGTATATAAGGCTCGTTATGAAATGGGAAAACGCCTGTTTGAGGAGTGCCCTACTCAGGCTGATATAGTAATAGGATCGCCTGATTCGGGATTGGTCAGCGCCAGAGGATATGCAAAGGCTTCAGGAATTGAATTTGTGGACGGGATTTTAAAAAACCGCTACATTCAGAGGACATTTATTAAGCCAACTCAGGTTGAGCGTGTTGCAAGCGTCAATATCAAGCTTAACGCAATCGTGGATAATATTAAGGGAAAGGATATTATTCTTGTCGATGATTCGATAGTAAGAGGAACCACAATAAAAAGAGTCATAAAAATTTTAAAGGATGCCGGAGCAAATAAGGTACATATACGCATTGCTTCGCCCAAGGTAATCAGCAGCGATAAGTATACAATTGATATTCCGGACGCCAATAAGCTTATAGGTTATCAAAAGACATCGGATGAAATATGCAGAGAGCTCGGCTGTGACAGCTTATATTACCTGAGTATCGAGGGACTCAGGGCTTGCTGCGGCAATAAGGGTTATTACGAAAAATATTTTGACGGAGTTGAACTGTTTCGAGAGGAGAAGTAACTATGTCGCTTACATATGAGTCTGCGGGCGTTAACAAGAATGAAGGATATGCGGAGGTTAATTTAATTAAAGGTTTTATCAAAAACACCTATACCCCCGGTGTATTATCCGATTTGGGCGGTTTTTCGGGCTTGTTTGAAATTGATAAATCAAAGTACGAAAATCCTGTGCTCGTGTCCGGAACCGACGGTGTGGGGACTAAGGTAATGCTTGCTCAGATGCTGGATAAACATGATACGGTAGGCATAGACTGCGTAGCGATGTGCGTGAACGATATTCTCTGTCAGGGTGCAAAGCCGCTGTTTTTCCTTGATTATATAGCAACGGGAAAGCTGGTTGCCGAAAAAATGGCAAGCATTGTGGAGGGCGTGGCTAAGGGCTGCATAGACTCGGGAGCTGCTCTTATCGGCGGAGAAACGGCGGAAATGCCCGGAATGTATTCCGAAAAGGACTATGACTTAGCCGGATTTTGCGTAGGAATAGTTGATAAAGACAAAATTATTGACGGAAAAAAGAATGTAAAGGAAGGCGATATAATTTTGGCACTTCCGTCCTCAGGGCTGCACAGCAACGGTTTTTCGCTGGTGCGTAAAATCATTTTCGAGCATAAAAAATTGGATGTGCAAAGCGAGCTGCTGGACGGAAAAACACTTGCAGAGGTGCTGCTTACTCCAACCAGAATTTATGTAAAAGACGTGCTCGAAATTATGGAGCGTTACAGGATAAACGCCATGTCTCATATTACGGGCGGAGGACTTTATGAAAACGTACCGCGCGTACTTCCCGAAAATCTGGACGCCGTTATTGAAGCCGACGAAATACCCGAACAGAAAATCTTTTCCAAACTGAGAGAATGGGGAGATTTGGATAAGGAGGAAATGTACGGAACCTTTAATATGGGAGTCGGTCTGGTAATGGTTATAGATAAAAAGGATGCGGAAGGTATAAAAGCTATGAAGCCCGAAATCATTGAGCTTGGCAAAATAGTAAAGGGCAGCGGAAAGGTCATTTTAAATACAGGAGTAAATAACAATGGATAAGCGCATATTCGTTCGAAAAAGAGAAAAGTATAATCAGGAAGAATTGTCGCTGAAAGCAAGCTTAAATGAGGAGCTGCATCTATCTTTAGGGGAAATATCCGTATATCAGGTTTATGATATATATAACATAACCCCCGAAGTCTTTGAAATTGCAAAAAAATCGGTTTTTTCCGAAGAGATGACGGATGAGGTTTTTGACGAAATAGAACTTAAGGAAAATCACTATTTTGCATATGAAACATTGCCCGCACAATATGATCAGCGTGCGGACAGCGCCATGCAGTGTATACAGCTGCTGTCCGATTCAGGGGATATAATAGTTCGTCAGGGAACGGTCGTATGCTTTAATAAGGCTTTAAAAAAAGAAGAAATGGAAGCGATAAGATCGTATCTTCTTAATCCCATAGAATGCAGGGAGAAGGATATGACTACGCTTGCATTTACTCCGGATACGGATATAAAGCCCATGTATGATTTGACGGGCTTTACCGAATATACGGAAGCCGATCTGCTGAATTTGAAAAAAAGACTTTCTCTTGCTCTTGATATCGAAGATTTAAAGTTCATTCAAAATTATTTTATCGCTGAAAAAAGAGATCCCTGTGAAACGGAAATTTATGTTCTGGATTGTTATTGGAGCGATCACTGCCGCCATACGACATTTGAAACCGTATTGGATGAGATTACAATATCCTCGAAGCTGTTTCAAAAAGAAATGCAGGAAGCCTTTGACAGATATCTTTCAATGAGGGATGAGCTTAAGCGTACAAAGCCCGTTACCCTTATGGATATGGCAAGCATAGTGGGCAGGTATCACCGCAATATTTTGAACGATCAAAAAATTGAGGTCAGTGAAGAAATAAATGCCTGTTCTTTTTTTGCGGATATCAAAAACAACGGCAAAGAGGAAAAATGGCTCATTCAATTCAAGAATGAAACTCATAATCATCCGACGGAAATTGAACCCTTCGGCGGAGCAAGCACCTGTATAGGCGGAGCAATCCGGGACCCGCTTTCAGGAAGAAGCTATGTATATCAGGCAATGCGCATTACGGGCTGCGGAAATATTTTGGAAAAGCGGGAAAATACGCTGCCTGATAAGCTGCCCCAAAGCGTTATCAGCAAAAAGGCGGCTCAGGGCTATTCGTCCTACGGCAATCAGATAGGCTTGGCAACCGGCTATGTAAAGGAGCTGTACGATGATTCATATGTTGCAAAGCATATGGAGGTCGGAGCGGTAGTCGGAGCCGTCAAAGCGGATAATATAAAGCGTGAAACTCCCGTAAAGGGCGATATGGTTATAGTTATAGGGGGCAGAACGGGAAGAGACGGAATTCAGGGTGCAAGCGGATCCAGCGTCGTGCATGACAACAGCTCTCTTCATACGATGTCAAGTCAGGTTCAAAAGGGAAATGCAATAGAAGAAAGAAAATTACAGAGATTGTTCAGAAATCCCGAAGTAAGCGGACTGATCAAAAAATGCAATGATTTCGGTGCGGGAGGCGTGTGCGTCGCAATAGGCGAGCTGTCCGAGGGTATTGAAATTCATTTGGACAAAGTACCTCTTAAATACAAGGGACTTAATCCGACGGAAATTGCAATCAGCGAATCACAGGAGCGTATGGCTGTCGTTATAGCCCCGAGCGATTATGCGTTTTTTGCAGAAGCCTGTGAAAAAGAAAATATCGAGTCTGCATTTGTAGCCGAGATAACAGATAAAAGACGCTTGGAAATGTACTATAACGATCAAAAGGTGGTTGACTTGTCAGCGGACTTTTTGGAAACCTCCGGAGTGCGTCAGCATCGCAGATCGGAGCTTATAGATAATAAGGGTGAAAATCCTTTTATCCCGAAGGATTTTTCCAAGGAGTTTGAAGAAGCGGTATATCATGAACTTGGGGATATGAATGTGGCAAGTCAGAAGGGTCTGGTTACACGCTTTGATTCAAGCATAGGAACTACCACCGTACTTATGCCCTTTGCAGGAAAACATCAGATGACTCCGGTGCAGGCTAGCGTACAGGCTCTGCCCACGCTTAATACCACGAGTGATACGGCAACTGTTCTAAGCTGCGGATTTATTCCTAAGATATCGCATTATTCTCCGTTTTTATCTTCAATATATGCTGTTCTTGAATCTTTGGCTAAGGTTTACAGCGTAGGAGGAAATCGCGACAATCTATACTTTTCCTTTCAGGAATATTTTGAAAAGCTCGGCGATGATCCGCATAAGTGGGGCAAGGTAACACAAAGCCTGTTGGGCTCTATTTATGCACAGCTTGAAATAGGCAATGCGAGCATAGGAGGCAAGGACAGTATGTCCGGAAGCTTCAATGAAATGAATGTTGTTGAAACGCTCATTTCATTTGCCTGCGCCGCAGTAAAAATAGAAAATATTATAACGCCGGAATTGAAAACCGTCGGAAACAAATTGTATTTTATTCCCGTCGTTAAGGATGACAGAGGTTTTCCCGATATAAAAGAAACTGTCGCCTCCTACGAAAAAATACGGAAGTATATATCGGAGAAAAAAATTGTTTCGGCATATGTGCTTGAGGAAGGGAGTGCGGTTTCCTCATTGTATAAGATGGCGGTCGGCAATGATTTAGGCTTTGATGTTCAGATTAAAGGCGCTCTTGATTTTCAGCCCGCATCCATGATTGTAGAAGCGGTATCGGAGCTTGATTTTGAATATATAGGACAGGTAAGCAACAGTATAAGAGTAAACGGAAAAGAGCTTGATAAGGGTAAAATGTACAGCTCATATACCGCAACCTTTGAGCCTATATACCCCATGTATCAGAATACTGATAAGAAAAGCTGTGAAAATATCTCGAATTCCGCAAAAAAGAAATTTGTTTATCCCGATGTTGTAGAAGAGGTCAAGGTAGTAATACCGGTTTTTCCGGGAACAAACTGCGAATACGACAGCGCAAGAGCCTTTGAAAAGGAGGGGGCAAAAGCTCGATTTGTGCTTATAAGAAATAAGCGCACGGGTGATATCGAGGAAAGCGCCGAGGAATTTGCAAAAGCGATTTCGGACGCTCATATCATAATGTTTGCGGGAGGCTTTTCAAGCGGCGACGAACCGGACGGAAGCGCAAAGTTCATAGTGAATTTCCTGAAAAATGAAAAGGTGAAGACTGCGGTTCATAAGCATTTGGAGCAGAAAAAATTGATTCTGGGCATTTGCAACGGCTTTCAGGCTTTGATTAAATCGGGACTTATACCGTACGGAAAAATTCAGGATCTCTCAAAGAGAGATTTAACCTTATATCACAATGACTGCCGCCATCATATATCAAGAACGGCGATGACTCGAGTTGCCTGCACGGATTCGGCATGGACTCAGGGCTTTAAGATAAATGATATCCATGAGGTTGTTTTAAGCCACGGAGAGGGCAAGCTTGTAGGTGAAGCCATTGAAGATTTCAAGCATCTTGCGGCGTTCCAATATTGTGACTTTGAAGGTAATGCGACAATGAACGGCGTATTTAATCCTAACGGATCGCTTCTTGCCGTTGAGGGGATGGTCAGTGAAAACGGTTTGATTTTGGGAAAAATGGGACACAGTGAGCGATATGCGGAGGGCTTGTACAAAACCCGAACCATAGCCGCGGAGCAAAATATCTTTCGTCAGGGCGTGCAGTATTTCAGAGGTGGCGTATGAAAAAAATCGCAGTGATGATTTCCGGAGGCGGAACGAATTTACAGTCGCTCATAGACCGGATACATTTAAAGCATGCAAAAATAGATCTCGTGATATCAAACCGAAAAAATGCCTACGGCTTGGAAAGAGCGGCAGCTGCGGGAATTGATACGATGTGCGTATCCTGTAAGCAATATCCCGATGACGAAGAATTTGACGGGATCATTGTTGAAGAGCTGATAAAAAGAGATATTGAGCTTGTGGTTCTTGCAGGCTATCTCAAGATTTTGACAAAGAGTTTTCTTCAAAAATATCGTGACAAAATAATCAATATTCATCCGTCGCTTATTCCGTCCTTTTGCGGAGAAGGTTTTTACGGTGAAAGAGTACACAGATCGGTATTTGAAAAGGGCGTAAAGGTTACCGGTGCAACCACTCATTTTGTGAGTGAAGAGGTGGACGGCGGACATATTATCATGCAGGAAGCGGTTGCGATTAATGAAAATGACGGAGTAGAGGACATAGCTCATAAGGTTTTGGAAATTGAGCACCGTATTTTATCTGAAACTGTCAGAGCATATTTGGAAGATCGTATTGTAATTAAAAATAACAGAGCATTTGTCAGGGAGGGAAAATGAAAAAAACTGCGTTGGTTAGTGTGTATGACAAGTCGGGGATCGTCGATTTTTGTAAAAAGCTGATTGATTTGGACTACCGTATCATTTCAACCGGAGGCACATATCGCTTGCTTAAAGATGAAATGGAGGTCATGGAGGTAAATGAGCTGACGGGATTTAAGGAAATACTGGACGGAAGAGTTAAAACTCTTCATCCGTTCATTCATGGAGGAATTTTGTACCGCCGTGACGAAAAGGAGCATGTAAGCGTGGTTGAAGAGCTGGGAATATCTTCAATCGATATAGTGGTGAATAATTTATATCCGTTTGAAAGCGTGCTGCTTGACAATACAAAAACCCACGAGGATTTGATTGAAAATATAGATATAGGCGGACCTTCCATGATAAGAGCCGCCGCCAAAAATCATCAGGATGTGTTGGTTGTGACCGATGCGGAGGATTACGACAAGGTCATTAAATATCTTGAGGACGGATCGTCGGATTTCGGGTTTCGTGAAGAGCTTGCGGCAAAGGCGTTTCGCTATACAGCTTACTATGACGCCATGATATCGGAATATTTCAATTCAAAGCTCAAAATAGCCTATCCCGAACGCTTAACGCTTACCTATCGTTTGGCTGAAAATCTCAGATATGGTGAAAATCCTCACCAATCCGCAGCGTTTTATGAAAAGGTATTTGTTCCTTTAAGGAGCAGGCTTGAACAGCTTCACGGCAAAGAGCTGTCCTACAACAATTATACGGATATTTACAATTCGGTCAGAATGGTCAGAGAATTTGAAGAGCCCTGTGTTATCGGGGTAAAGCATAACTGCCCTGCGGGTATAGGCGCTGCCGATACTATAGACGAAGCCTTTGATAAAGCCTATGAATGCGATCCGGTATCCATTTTCGGAGGAGTTTTTGCGATAAACAGAAAAGTTACCGGACATATTGCGGAGGTTATAAACAGCTTCTTTGTGGAAATAGTAATTGCTCCCGATTTTGAAGCCGAGGCATTTGAAATTTTGAGCCAAAAGAAGAATATCAGATTGATACGAATTGAGAATTTTAATGAATTTTCTCTTCCCGAATTTGTAACGAAAGAGGTTCTGGGAGGTTTGCTTTATCAGGAATATGACTCGAAAATCTTTGAGGGAGATGTGGAGGTTGTAAGTAAGCGTAAACCCGATGAGGAGGAGCTTAAAAACCTGCTTTTCGCATTCAAGGCATGTAAATGTGTGGCTTCAAACGGTGCGGTTATAGTGAAAAATAACGCCACAATAGGAATAGGACAGGGAGAGGTCAGAAGATCCTGGGCGGTAGAGGAGGCTCTTTTCAGAGCAAAGGACAAGCTTGAGGGTGCGGTTATGGCTTCGGACGGCTTCTTCTTTGAAGATACCGTAGAATTGTTGAAAGAAAACAATATTAAGGCGGTTATTCAGCCGGGAGGATCTATCAAGGATGAAAATGTAATAAAGCTGTGCGATGAGTACGGTATAGCACTCGTTATGACAAACATTCGTCATTTCAGACACTAGGAGTAAGCTTATGAGAGTATTGGTAATAGGAAACGGCGGTCGTGAAGACGCAATATGCAAAAAATTATCGGAGAGTAAAAAGCTTACAAAGCTGTATTGCTCAAAGGGAAATGCGGGAACCTTAAGATATGCTGAAAATGTTGATTTAAAAGATAATGATGAAATACTTGATTTTGCAAAGAAGAATGTAGACTTGGTAATAGTAGGACCCGAAAATCCGCTTTGTGAAGGCATAGTAGATATGTTTGACGGCACGGGCGTAAAGGTGTTCGGACCTCATAAAAAGGCGGCAAGGCTTGAGGGCAGCAAGGACTTTACCAAGCAGTTTTTGATGAAATACGAGCTTCCGACTGCGCAGTATAAGACAATCTATTCCAAAGAGGAAGGCATTGAAGCTCTCAAATCATTCAAGTATCCCGTTGTTATAAAGGCGGACGGCTTATGCGCAGGTAAGGGAGTAGGGATTTTTCAAAATGAAAAGGACGCTCATAATTATCTGAACGATCTTTTCGTAACAAGGATTTTCGGAGCGGAAGCGGACAAGGCTGTGATTGAAGAATTTCTGACGGGTTCGGAAGCCTCTCTTTTATGCGTGGTAAGCGGCAGCAGTTTAATACCTTTGGAGAGTGCGCGAGACTATAAGCGCATATATGATAATGACGAGGGCGACAACACAGGCGGAGTGGGCTGTTATTCACCGAGCGAATTGTTTAATGACGAATTGAATGAAAAAATAAAAATATTATTGGACAGGATATCCTACGGACTTAAAAGCGAAGGTCTGGAATATGCCGGAATCCTGTTCATAGGGCTTATGATAGAAAACAACGAGCCGAAAATATTGGAATTCAATGTCCGCTTCGGAGATCCCGAAACCGAGGTCGTGCTGCCCCGAATGCAGAGTGATTTGCTGGAAATCATACAAAAAGCCATGGATCGAACCTTGGAGCAGAGTGATTTGAAATGGTCGGATAAGGTGTGTATGACGGTTCTTTTGACATCCGACGGATATCCGCATTCCTATGAAAAGCATAAATTGATATCCGGTGAAATCAATGAAGCCGATATGTACGTCTATCACAACAATACAATATTTGAAAACGGCTCCGCATACAGCGACGGCGGAAGAGTATTGTCGGTGACCGCTCTGGATGACAGCTATGAAAAAGCTCGCACCAAGATATATGAGCATATTGATGAAATTCATTTTGAAAATATGAAATACAGAAGAGATATAGGAGTGATCAAAGAGCATAAGTAACAGTCTATATAATATAATAAATATTCTATGGTTATATAAATATGGAATATTACAGTGAATATGCTGTTTTACAATAGCCGGAATATTTATACGGATATTCCGGTTATAAAATTAGAATATTTATATAAGTATTCCGGTTGTAAAAATAGGGTATTTACAATAAGTATTTTATTTATAGAATATCCTGTTCATTGATAGAAAAGCAGTTTGAATTTAAGGAAAGAGGTGTCTATGCTTTCATTTGCAAGCGATTATATCGCCGGTGCGCATCCGGAGGTATTGAAGAGATTGGTCGAAACGAATTTGGAAAATTTATCGGGCTATGGAAGCGATAAATATTGTGACAGCGCCGCCGACAAAATAAAAAAAGCCGCAGCTTTAAAAAACGGTGAAGTTTATTTTCTTGTCGGAGGGACGCAGACCAACCAAAATGTTATCAGTACCATGCTCAAGAGCTATGAAGGCGTAATAGCGGCAAAGACCGGGCATATAAGCGTTCATGAGGCGGGAGCAATAGAATACAGCGGACATAAGGTGCTTGAGATAGAGTCTTATAAAGGCAAGATTAAAGCGGCTGACGTGGAAGACTATATAAAAAGATTTTATTTTGACAAAAATCATGAGCATATGGTATTTCCCGGAATGGTTTATATTTCTTTTCCTACCGAATACGGAACCCTTTATTCAAAGAAAGAGCTGAGCGCAATTTATAAAGTCTGCAAGTAGAATGAAATACCCTGGTATATAGACGGGGCACGGCTCGGCGACGGTCTTGC
>CAUVOD010000060.1:0-10413 GCA_963553525.1 uncultured Lachnospiraceae bacterium
ACATTTACCGGCTCTCCCCAAGCATAAAACAGAAGAGATGCAAAAAGCAGCATTATATTTTTAAGCCTTATATTTTTTATTAAAAAGTTTAATAAAAGAACAAGCGGTAAAAAAAGCCATAAAAAAAGCATTGAACTAAAAAGCATGACTTACCTCTCAGCGTAACGTCTTATCGACTGTCCTTATGTTTTTTTACATATACGGGTCTGTCTCCCGAAAGCTCATCAAAAAAGAGCTTGTAGGCAGCATATCTTACATCGGAAATTTTTTTTTCTGAAAGAGCTTCCTTAACGGCACAGCCCGGTTCAAAAATATGCGTACAGCCTGCAAATTTGCAGTCATTCTCATATTTTTTAAATTCGGGATAATATTTATGCAGATCCGCCGCTTCAATATTCTTTGGCTTAAGAGAAGCAAAGCCCGGAGTATCGCAGATATAGGAACTGTTTATTTTTCCTTTATTATCCGTTACACTCACGATATCCGAAAAAAAATCGGCTGAAATATCAAATAATTCGCTGTGTCTCGTAGTATTCTTTCCTCTTTCAATTTTTTTTGAAAGCTCTCCCGTTTCCATACAGGCTTTTTCATTCAAGACATTGATAAGGGATGACTTTCCTACTCCCGAAGGTCCCGCCGCCACACTCGTTTTTCCGAGAAGAAGCTCTGCAAGCTCATCAAGACCGGTACCGAGCCTTACGCTTACGGACAATATATCACAGCCCGCTCCTTTATAAATATCAAGTGTTTTACGGATTTCGGAAGCTGAAACAAGATCGGATTTATTAAATATGAGTACGGCGGGGATATTCTTTTGCCGCAGCATTACAAGAAATCTGTCGAGTAAATAGTGGCTGATTTCCGGATGAGAATGTGCGAATATAAGAAGCGCCTGATCCACATTTGCGACAGGCGGACGTATAAGCTCATTTTTTCTGGGAAAAAGCCCTGTTACATTTCCTTCTTTGTCCCGGTCATGCGTTATCTCAAAGGAAACCTCATCTCCTACTATAGGCCTTACTCCGGCTTTTCTGAAATTTCCTCTTGCTCTGCAGCGATACACCTCGCCGTCATGTACACGAACATCAAAAAAACCGGCTATTCCTCTTATTATCTTTCCCTTAAGAATATTTTTCTCAGCACTCATCAATGAGTAAATTCAACATTTCGCTGTATGTTGTAGGTTGATCCGTCAGCTCCCGCAAAGGACAGATTTATTGAACCTGTGGATGATTGCAGACCGCTTACATTAACGGATATGGGGAAATTAACCGAATAATTGTCATATATATATCCGTCGATAGAGGCATATACCTGTATATGCACGTTGGTGGAGCCGTATTTGTAAATTGAAGCCGCATCCTTTCCCACGTTTGCCGCAACAGCCGCAATTTCAGCCTCCGTAGGCGCCGCAATGGAAGCGTTGAAGCTGTAACTGGTGGGTCCCTTGCTCTGAACAAGATTAACCTCGGTATCGGGAGCCGCCTTTTCTCCTGCTGCCGGAGATTGATTTATAACAGTTCCTACCGGTGAATCGCTGTTTTCCTCTGTGACCTTTCCCGACTTGAAGCCTGAATATATGAGCGCCGCCTGCGCAGCTGCAAGGTCGAGCCCCTTTACATCGGGAACATCGATTTTGAGAGTCGTAGACGATGAAGCCGAATTCGAAGGGTCGGCAGTATATCCTTCTCCCGTTGACACATATACCACTATTTCACTGCCTAAAGCCGCATAACTTCCGCCTGACGGATATTGGTCAACCACAGTATTTTGGGGTGCATCAGCGGTATCATCATCAATCTTCGTAACCATAAAGCCTATGGATTCCAGCCTGCTTCTTGCTTCCGCATACAGCATGTTTCCGTCAGATAATGAGGGAACTTCAACACCTGAAACATTTTGTCCCGCATTTGCCGGACCGCCGCTTGTTGCCGCCGTGGACGATGAGGCTGCGGATTTGGCGCCGCTGCCTGCGGAAAAAATTCCATATGCACTTCCGATAGCAATAACCAAAATCACAACAACAAGCAAGCCTATCACTATTGCCGCGACCATGGTGAATTTTTCTATTTTATGACTGCCGCGAAGAGCCGAATCGAAATCGTCATCTTCATCTTTTTTTCTGCTTTTTACCGGTTCTTTTTTGGAAGAAGGCTTCTTCCTTGAAGTTGAAGTTTTTGATGAATATCCTCTATTTGAGGACTTTTTCTCCTCTCCGCGCTCACTCTGCTTTGACTGAGAATGGGATTTTTTAGTAGAAGCAGCCCCTGAGCCGAGTCTCGAAGCTCCGTCAAATTCCCTTTTTATCTGCCTTACCTCATCATCACTTGCGATTCTGGTAGAGCGCTCAGTATCGGGATCAAGCAGCTTTACAAAGTCTTCATCAGGAGTGATAAGAGACTGCTTAAGATCGGATATCAGCTCCGATACGGTTTGATACCTTCTGTCGGCTGATTTTTGGCAGCATTTCAATACTATTTTTTCAACGCTTATAGGAATATCCGGAGCAAAATTGCCTGCCGGCTGAATAGGCTCCTGTATATGCTTTATGGCTATCGCCACGGTAGTATCTCCATTAAAAGGAACACGCCCCGTAAGCATTTCAAACATAGTCACACCGAGTGAATAAATATCACTCTTGGCATCCGAATATCCGCCTCTAGCCTGCTCCGGAGAGGTGTAGTGCACGCTTCCCATGACATTGGATGTAATAGTGTTGCTGGTTGCCGCCTTAGCTATACCGAAGTCCGTAACCTTAACCTTACCCTCCTTGGATATTATTATATTCTGCGGCTTTATGTCTCTGTGAATTATGTTATGGTTATGGGCAGCCTCAAGTCCCATGGCAACCTGTATGGATATACTCACGGCTTCCTTTACCGTAAGGCGCTGCTTTTCCTCGATATAACGCTTAAGAGTTATACCGTCAACAAGCTCCATGACTATATAATAAATGCCTTTTTCATCTCCGACATCATATACGTTGACAATATTAGGATGCATCAGCCCCGCTGCGGACTGCGCCTCAGTACGAAATTTCCGGACAAAATTTTCATTTTCGGAAAATTCCTGTTTTAGAATTTTAACGGCGACCATGCGAGAGAGCTTAATATCCTTGGCTCTGTACACATCGCTCATTCCTCCGGTACCGATTTTTTCAAGCACCTCGTAGCGATCGCCTATGACCATACCCATTTTAATCATAAATTAACCTCAGTGAAGACCTCATGTCTCAACCAATATAACCGCAATGTTGTCGTTTCCGCCGTTATTATTGGCAGCCTCCACCAGCTTCTGCGCCTTTTCCACTATATCCCTTTGTCCCTCTATTATGGAGATAATCTCATAATCTTCAAGCATGTTTGTAAGACCGTCGCTGCACATCAGAACGGTATCACCCTTTTTAAGAGGAACCTTGAAAAAATCTATATCAATCTCATCCGTTGCTCCGACGGCTCTTGTTATGATATTTTTATCGCTTCTGCGCCTCGCCGTCTCTTTGTCTATGCCTCCGGCTCTGACCATCTCTTCGACCAGGGAATGATCCTTTGTAATCTGCTTTATTTTATCATTTATAATATACAGCCTTGAGTCCCCGACATTGGCAACCAAAAGCTGGTTTTCAGAAATCGTGGCGGCTACAACGGTAGTGCCCATGCCCTCAAGCCTTTTATCCTCGGAAGCCTTTTCTCTGAGTCTGGTATTTGCAAGAGTTATGGCGTTTTTTAATATGCTTTTCGGATCGGTCTCCTCACAATTCTGAGCATAATCCACTATACAGTCCGCAGCAAAATGAGAGGCAAAATCACCCCCGTTATGCCCACCCATACCGTCGGCAACGACAAACAGATCAGGCAGGCTGCCTACGGCAGTGTCCGAAGAATAAACATAATCCTGATTCACTTTGCGTTTTTTACCGATATCGGTTATAGAAAATGTCTTTAACAAAATCAACCTCTAGACGGCATAACGCCTTACAAGCTGTCCGCAGGCGCCATCAATATCTCTGCCCATTTCTCTCCTAATAGTAACATTTATTCCCGATTTTTCAAGGTTTAATTTAAAATCAAGAACATCAGTTCCGCTCGGTTCGACAAAGCTTTTGCTTACAACGGGATTAACCGGTATCAGGTTTACGACGCAGGGAATGTTTTTAACAAGCCCCTTTATCGCCCTTATGTCCTCTTCAAGATCATTTATACCGTGCATCATTGCATATTCGAAGGTGATTCTTCTGCCGGTTTTTTCAACATGATATTTACACGCCTTAATAAGCTCTTTTAAATTATATTCCTTTGCGATCGGCATTATGCTCTCCCTTTTTTCCTGTATCGCACTGTGGAGCGAAAGCGCCAGATTCACTTGAGGAAAGTCTTTCACAGTATCGTAAATGCGGGGAACTATTCCGCAGGTGCTTACCGTGATATGTCTTCTGCTCATATTCATGCCGTTTTCGTCGGACATTATATAAATAAATCTCTTAATATTTTCATAATTATGAAACGGCTCTCCCATTCCCATCACCACTATTCGGGATACCTCCGGCATATCCCTTCGGGAAAAAGCTTCCTTGCTCTCTTTTTTTCTGTCCTCATATACGCTTCTGCATATTTTATATACCTGATCAAGCATTTCAGCTGTGCTGAGATTTCTTTTTACACCGTCAAGAGTAGAAGCGCAGAAGGTACAACCCATGGCGCAGCCCACCTGAGAGGATACGCAGACGCTGTTTCCGAAGCTGTACGGCATCATAACGCTCTCCACAAGACAACCGTCGCTGCATCCGAACAGAAACTTTTCCGTACCGTCTACGGTTGATCTTTGGAGCTTCATTTCCTTAAGATCCGTAAAATCCGCTTCTTCCGACAGCTTTTCTCTTAAAGTTTTCGGTATGTTTCCCGCTTCATCAAGACTTTTAATATGCTTTTTATGTATCCAGTCATATAGCTGCTTGGCTCTGAATTTTTTCTCACCCAGATCCGCTGCCAGATTGGACAGCTCAGAAAGATACAGAGATTTTAAATCCATTAAATTTCCTCATTTTTGTACTTATGTACCTGTACAATTTTGTATATGTACACTTTTGTATATGTACACTTTTGTATATGTACACTTTTGTATATGTACACTTTATTTTTTAAATCCGGAAATGAAAAAGCCGTCGGTTTTATATTTTCCGGGAAAAAGCGTAATGTATCCGTTTTTTACGCTTGGAATGTCTTTAAGTATATCCGGAATATGTTTTTCAAGATCACGGGGCTTGAATCCGAGTTCCGATTTTATATATTCAAAATTATCCTCATTTTCTTCCCGAGTCAGCGTACAGGTGCTGTACATAAGAGTTCCGCCCTTTTTTAAATAGGCTGCACTTGCTTTAAGTATCCTGCGCTGTAATTTTTGAAGCTCGTAAATATCGTCTTCTTTTATCCTGTACTTTATATCCGCCTTCCTGCCTATTACTCCGAGCCCCGAACAGGGAAGATCGCAAATCAAAACGTCAGCCTTTTCCTTAAGCTCGTCCAAGGTTTTTGTAGAATCATGCACTCTTACATCCAGGTTAAGGTCTGCTTTCATTCTATGTGCATTTTCTCTGACAAGTCCGCATTTATTTTCAGTCAGATCAAAGGCATATACAAAAGATTCGTTTTTAATTCCTTTTATATGAGCCTTTGAATATGCATGTAGAGTCTTACCTCCGGGAGCTGCGCAGACGTCTATAACAACGTCCCCGTCTTTTATTCCCGCCGCCTCCACGACAAGCTGAGCCGCAGCGTCCTGAACCGCAAAATATCCCTCGTCAAAGCCGTAAAGCCCTCTTATATCCGAGGATCCCTTTAATATGTACGCATACGGCAACAGAGGATGAGACTTGATTTCAAGTCCTTCACTTTTTTGTTTCATCCTTTCAATAAATCCTCTTCTCTCATCAAGAGAATATCTTTCATCAAGCCTTATTGTAAGCGGTGAATCAGTCAAATATGCCGAAAAAATTTCGACACTGTTTTCCTTGCCGCAGTAATTTTCCAATCTCCCGCATATCCAGTCGGGAACGGAATATTTTATACTGTCGGAAGGGAAGTCCAGATTATACTTATTTCTTCCTATGTTTCTAAGCACGCCGTTTACAAAAGGCGTAAGCTTTTCAAAACCGAAGTCCCTTGCCAGCTCGACGCTTTCCGATACCGCAGCCCCGTCATGTATCCTGTCCGTAAAAAGCAGCTGATAAACTCCCATTCTTAATATCCATCTGATATAAGGCTTCATCTTTTTTACGGAAATTTTTGAAAATTTATCCAAAACAAAATCAATAGTAAGCAGTCTTTCATATACGCCGCTTACTATTTTATTTATTAAGGCTTTATCCTTTGCCGAAAAAAACATGTTATTTTCGGCTTTTCTGAGAAGTGAATAAAGATGTGCGCCTTCCTTTTCGGATTCGCAGAGAACTCTGAGCGCTGTACTTCTTGCTGTATCTGGTTTCATTTTTTACCTTGATAAATATAAAATGATTTTTTGCCTGCAAACATATTTATCTGCGTCTTCGTCCCGATAAAAGAACAAGCCTTAACAGCTGAAGTATGCCCGCTGCGGCGGACGCCACATAAGTAAGCGCAGCCGCAGATAAAAGCTCTCTTGCCGATCTTTCTTCATCGCCGCCTAAAATACCGTAGTCTCTGAGCATTACAAGGGCCCTAGACGAAGCGTCAAATTCAACCGGCAGGGTTATCAGCTGAAAAAGAACTGCTCCTGAGAATAAAAATATTCCCGCCGTAATAAGAGGCTGAAAATGTCCTATTATGAGCCCTATTATCACAAGCATAATTCCGAAATTGGAACCTATGTTGGCAACGGGTACAAGCGACGATCTTATGGAAAGAGGGACATATCCCTTATGGTGCTGAAGCACGTGTCCGCACTCATGAGCCGCAACCGCAACCGATGCAATGGAATTTGAGCTATACGTCGAATAAGACAGCCTTACAACCTTTCTTCCGGGATCGTAATGATCCGTAAGATCATTTCCTCCTCTTTCAACAGTTACGTCATTTATTCCGTTCATCCTCAATATTTTATTTGCAACATCAAAGCCCGTCATTCCGGACATAGACCGCACTCTTGCATATTTACTGTAAGTTGATTTCATTCTTATGCTTGCCATCATACAAACGGCAAAACCTATAAGCACCAAAATATATGTGGCGTCGAACCCGTAGTACAAGGGACTATAATATAAACTCATATGAATACCTCCTTATATTCTCAGCTTCCCAAAAGGGTTCCCCCGGGAATAAGCCTTCTGCCGTTTAAAAATTCTCCTGCCTTCATACTCTTTTTCCCTTCAATTTGAAGCTCAAAAATCCTAAGTCTTCCGTTTCCGCAGAGAATATCAATTCCTTCCTTATCTGCCGCTATGACGGTTCCCGGCTTCAGATTCTTAAAGCCTTCTTTATCTCCGCCGTCAAGAGCTGCTGCATTTGATATTTTAAGAAGCCTTCCTTCAAGCAGGGTATATGCGGAAGGCCACGGAGTATATGCTCTTACCTGCCTTGAAATATATAAAGAATCTTTCTTCCAGTCGATTCGTCCGGCTTCTTTTGTGATTTTCGAGCAGCTGCTTGCCTTTTCATCGTCCTGTTTTACGGGAGAAAGCTCATTATTTTCCATCATTAAAAGAGTCTTCAGTATAGCTTTTCCGCCAAGCTCCGAAAGCTTATCGAAAAGGGTTCCCGCATTGTCGCCATCCTCTATTTCAAGTCTTTCTACATGCAGAATATCGCCCGTATCCATGCCCTCGTCCATTTTCATGATGGTGATTCCGGTTTCCTTTTCACCGTCCAAAATTGCTTGCTGAATGGGAGAAGCGCCTCTGAACTTGGGCAAAACGGAAGCGTGTATATTTACACAGCCGTACTTATATCCCTCCAAAAGAGCCTTGGGGAGTATCTGTCCGAAAGCCGCCACTACGGCTATATCGGCTTCTATGCCAAGCAGCTCTTTTACAACCTCTTCATCCTTTATCCTTAAAGGCTGAATGACCCTCAAGCTCTTTTCCGACGCATATTTTTTTACCTCGGAAAAGCTGAGTCCGCCGCTTCTGCCCTTAGCCTTATCCGGCTGAGTAACCACTGCCGAAATCTCATGTCCGGCTTCATACATGGCTTTAAGCGCCGATGCTGCAAAATCCGGAGTCCCCATGAAAATAATTTTCATTATTCCTCTTCCTCATCGTAATCGTCTTCTTCCCTATACATTTCTTCAAGCTCCTCATTTCTGATCAGCTCTCCGTCCATCTTTTCCATATACATGATTCCGTCCAGATGGTCATTTTCATGTTGGAGACATCTTGCCAGAAGCCCCTCAGCCTCAAGCTCGAAAGGCTCCATATTTTCATTGAACGCCCTTATTTTAACCCTATCGGCCCTTGTAACCTTGCCGGAATATCCGGGGAGACTCAGACAGCCTTCATAGCCCGTCTGCTCGCCCTCTTTTGACAAAAATTCGGGGTTGATGCAGACAAAGGCATCATCACCCGTCACATCCACCACGAACAGCCTTTTTTGTATGCCGACCTGAGGTGCTGCAAGTCCTATTCCGTTGGCTTCATGCATGGTTTCAATCATATCACGTATAAGCTCTTTTATACGCGGCGTCACTTCCTTTACTTCTTTACATTTTTTTGCCAATACCTCATCGGGGTACTGACGAACTGTACGCAATGCCATTGTTTTTCTCCTCTGTTTTTAATGCAGCTTAAAAGCTTCTCACCGGATCCATATCATACTGAACGCTTATATTCTGCGGCAGCTGTATGGTATTGCAGTAATCGGTTATCTGCTGCAAAATGTCGATTTTATCATTTTTTACATAAATTACAAATCTATATACATCGTCTATTTTGGCTATACCTGCCGGAGCGGGTCCTATAAGCGCGGTTTTTTTGTTGTCGGCAAACAGGCTTTTTATTTTCTCCGCAAATATTCCCGTTATCTGCAAAAGCCTATCCTCTTCATTTCCGAAAAACTGTATACACAAAAAGTGTGAATACGGAGGATAATTCAAAAGCTTTCTGTAACTCATTTCTTCTTCAAAAAAAGCCTTATAGTCCTGAGCGGCTCCCAATCTTATCGCATAATGCTCCGGTCGATAGCTTTGAATTATTACGCTTCCTTTTTTATCTCCTCTTCCAGCCCTTCCGGCAGCCTGTGTTATAAGACAGTAGGTGCGCTCAGCGGCGTGAAAATCCGAGGCGTTCAAGGACAGATCCGCAGCTATTATACCTACAAGAGTAACGTCGGGAAAGTCATGGCCTTTTACTATCATCTGAGTTCCCACCAGTATATCGGCTTCATGATTTGCAAATGCGGATAAAATCTTTTCATAGCTGTGCTTTGTTCCGGTCGTATCGGCATCCATTCGGATAATTCTCGCCTTGGGAAAAAGCTTAAGAGTTTCTCTTGCAATGCGCTGCGTTCCCGCCTTAAATGCCGAAACATATTTAGAACCGCATTCGGGACAAGTATTTGATATCCCTGTATTGTATCCGCAATAATGACATACCAGCTTCCCGCCCGTATGCTCAGACAAAGACACGTCGCAATGAGGGCATTTAAACACATAGCCGCAGGATCTGCATGATACGAAGCCGGAAAGTCCTCTTCGGTTTAAAAAAAGCATTGTCTGCTCGCCTTTTTCCAGTCCGTCCCATATCTTCTCTTTTAATATATCGGAAAAAATCGATCTGTTTCCGTTCAAAAGCTCCTTTCTCATGTCCGCTATATGAGTTTCCGGAAGCTGAGAGCCTCCTGCTCTGCCCTGAAGCTCAAGCAGTATATACTCTCCTGTTTCAGCTTTATAGTAGGACTCTAAGGAAGGGGTTGCACTACCCAGTATCACGGAAGCTCCGTCTTCAATAAATGAAGCCAGCGCAATGGCGGTGTCCACACTATGATATTTGGGAGTCTGATCGCTTTTGTAGCTCAGCTCATGCTCTTCATCTATAACTATTAGACCGAGCCTTGAAAAAGGTGTAAAAAGAGCTGATCTTGGACCTATCATTACATCAATATCACCATTTTCCGCCCTTCTGAACTGATCCGACTTTTCTCCGCCGGATAAGGCGGAGTTCATAAAGGATACTCTTTTTCCGAAATGCCCGTAAAAACGCATAAGAGTCTGATAGGTAAGAGATATCTCCGGTATAAGAACTATGGCTTGCCTTCCCCTTTTTATAACCTCTTCTATTATTCCTATATAAACCTCGGTCTTTCCGCTGCCCGTTACTCCGTGCAAAAGATATGTGTTGAATTTTTTATTATCGTAATCCGATATGACCCGGTCTACCGCAGTCTGCTGAAAAGTATTAAGCCTAAAATCCGAAGTCTCTTTATTGAACAATCCCTTTTTTTCGGATGT
>CAUVOD010000061.1:0-10259 GCA_963553525.1 uncultured Lachnospiraceae bacterium
ACTCTATCTTACTATTTTTTATGAAGGCGGTATCACATCATTTACAAAACTACAAACATTTTGATTTGAAGTGCACAAACAAAATACAAGCTGCTGAAAAGCGGATATTTATATTTAGAAAAGATTCCCCAATAAAGGATGGGTATGTAGCATTTATTCCTGCGGTATTCGAACTTCCGATAAACCGAGACTTACCGCTCCAATGTAATAAGTCCTGCACAGTTGGATATTTGCTCAAAATACATTGCAGGAAAATAAGCCTTTAACTCGTCAATTACAAAATAAACTTCATCGTCATCCCACTTGTTTCCGACTTCCTCTCTGCATTTTTGAAGTGCACTACGCGATTCAAATGCTATATCGCCAATGTATATGCAGCCTCTATCATTTAATAGCACGAGCAGGCTTTTTAAGAAAGCGACTTTTTGTATATCTGTCAAATGATGAAGAGAATATGTGGCAATTATTGCATCATATTTTTGCCTCATCAAAGATTCTGCCAGTCCATTTGAAAAGTCAACTTGAATCAGTTTTGCGGTCGGCATTTTCTCTTGTGCAAGTTCCAGCATTATATCGGAAAAATCTTGTCCATAAATTTCACAACCATGTTCATATAGCTTAGCAGCCAAAGTTCCTGTACCAAATCCAATATCTAAAACATTCTTAGCAGAAGTGTTTAGAACACGATTGTATATTTCATTAAGTATCGTTTTATAGCCTGCAAAAGGATATGTTCCATCTTCATCAGAAAAGTTCACACTCTTATCATAGTCATCTGCCCACAAATCAAACCCTTTGTTGCTTAACATATTTTTATCTCCATAATTTTCAATTTATCCGGTTCCGTAATTTAACAGCTTTAGTTGCAATATAGGTTTTTATATTCAATTCATGAAGTCTCCCAAAGCCGTTTGTATCTTCATATATATCAACCAAAGTAAATCCCGCCTTTAATTGTCCCCCGATCTGTTCGGTCATATCGTGAGAAAACTGCATTCCGCAATCTTCATCCATCATAAAAGCCTTTGCGGCTTCATCCTTTAAAGGGTTAAAAGGCATTTTCCAAACGATCTCTTTTTCCTCACTGTCCACTATATAATTTATCTCATTACCCAGACCTGCAAGAAAAATGCCGCCTTTCTTCAGAACTCTGTATGCTTCGTTAAAAATATGCTGCACATCCTCAACATAACAGTTGGAAACCGGATGAAAAACTATATCAAAGCTTTCATTTTCAAAAGGCAGGATTTTTGTCATATCGCCTTCAAGAGCTTTTATGGAATATCCTTCTCTTTCTGCAACTAAGATTTCACTTTCTATCTGTTTTGAGGAATAATCGAGCACAGTGCACTCTGCACCCAATGCGGTAAATATAGGCATCTGCTGTCCGCCTCCTGATGCTAAGCCTAAGATTTTCTTTCCGCTCAAATCTCCAAGCCACCCATGCGGAACAGATACGGTCGGAGTAAGAAACACTTTCCATTCTCCGTTTTTTGCATTGATGTATTCATCATGTGACACCGGTTTACCCCATTCCCAGCCTTCTTCAACCCACCTGTCAATGGTTTCTTTATTTATATCCTGATATGTTTTCATTATTTATATTTCTCCATAAATTCAAATTTTAAATACATAAGCGAAACGTAAGCCGCTGCAAATCCGGCATTTACATTTCACAAACGCTTTTCCGGTAAAACGAGTACGACAACACAACAAATACTAAGCCTTGCCCATGAACAGCCGCAGATAATCCCGAGACTCGGACTTAGCTAAAATGCGGAATAAAAAGCTGATACAAAAATGCTATCGGGAATGATAATATGAGCTCCAACGCAAATTCTTTTTTCGATTTTCTAAACAAAATAATTATTCCGACAATCCATGTGGCAACTTCCATAACATTATATACATAAAACCCCTGTGTGAGTGAAAGCGCCTGAGCAAACAGCGTGCCGATAATTGCGGAGGATATTACAACTGCAGCCAATCCTTGCCCTTTTGCATACCAACAGATATAAGCCATAAACGGCGTCACAAAAGAAATTCCTATCCACATAAGCATATATGCTTTCGGAAGGAAGCCTGATACATAATTGCAGTAAATATAATATCCCGCCAACATACTTATAAAAAACGAAAAGGTGTTAACGGACGATATAAGCGGTGATTTTGAATATACCGAAATAATCGCTGCCAATAAAATCCATATCGCCAATCTGCCGAAATAATTTCCTATATCCAACTGTTGTATTATTAGCGGAAAAAAGTTGGAGGGCATTCCGTCAATCCATTTTTGTATAACTCCGAGAACAAATCCTAAGACTGTTATTCCGAATGTTCCTATTATCTGCTTACGCAAGGAACTATCTTTTTCAGCCTTTCTTATTTTTTCAAGAAAAATCTTTATATCAATCCCCCCTATCCGGCTTCTAATCTATAATGCTATATAAATGTTTCACGTGAAACATTCATACTCTTAACCATATATTACTTCATATTTGCTCTTTGGATCGAAAAAATTTTAAAGCTCATCCGTTTGGCTTGGCAAATAAAAACCCGTATTATCTCCTTTTCATCAGAATTATTATTATCATATTTCCTTTATTATATTCGGCTAAACTCATTTAACTTATTCCTTGCAGCCTCTGAATCACAACCGTTTATTACAAAAACTATTCAGTTCATCACGCAGCATAAATGCAAAAATAATCTCCACAATCACCAATGCTCCCGCTGCAATGAACCCGCTGAAAAGATTCCCTAAAACAAGAAATAAAACAGGAATAATGATTGCAAAAATCCTGCAGGCTGTATACTTTTTAAGCTTAGAGTTACAGATGCGGAATACATCTCCCGCTTATGCCTGCATATAAAGCCTCCTCATATTTTCAGCTTTACAGTATTCCACATACTGATTTCTTAAACCAATTATCCAAAAAAAGCATTTGTTCTTCTGTATGAAACCAATGCTCTCCATTTTCCATAACCGTCAAATCCGCATTTATTTTGTTCGCAAAATTACTGATTGTTTTTAAAGATGTTATATTATCATTTTTACCGTAAAGAATACTGCTCGGAATATTCCATGTTATAGGATTGTTTCTGACAAAAGAAAGATATTCCCAAGATAAGCGTTCTCCAAAGGCTGTATTTATAACTTTTTTCAAGCCGAGTTCTTCTTCGGATACATTCGCCTTTTTCATCATAGCCAAAATTAAATCCTCCATATCCACAACGGGCGAAATGAACATTGCCTTTTTAATGGTGAATTCGGATAGAGCTATTAAAGAAAAATACGCTCCGATGCTGTTTCCGATTAATATAATCTCATTATATTTTGAAGAAATATCGGAAAAATATTTTTGATATTCAGCCTCGGCATCCCAAGGTGATTCCGATTTATAATCAAAGCCTATAACATCATACTCATGATTAAAAAATCTCTCATAATGCCCGGCTTCATTAGCGGAACCTCCTCTCCCGTGTATATATACGGCAGTTTTTTTCATTAAGTTCACCTGCATAAAATTTAATTTATCCGGCAGCTATCCGACGGAAAATTTCATATTTTCTTTAAAGTCTTTCAGAAAGGGATCGAAAAAGAGCGTAAGAAGAAGTAAATGCAGAGAATGAACTTTTCATATACGGCTGCACCGTTTTAAGTCTTCAATCAACCGATAACAGACAAAACTGCAGCTTTGTCTGTTACTTTATATAGCTAACAATCAGCTTATGTGCTCGTCTGATTATCTCAAAACAATAGGAAGTATAATTCCTGACATTGTTGCCATAGAGCCGAATATAATACCAAAAATACATAGTATTAAAACAAATTCCGGTATTTGCTCGCGAACCTGAATGGAAAATCGGCTGTAATCAACGGGCTGTTTGCTTATAACATCCATAAAGGCAGCGCCCAATCTATCTATACCGCTTCCTTCTCCTCTTAAAGAAATAACGTAGGTTCCTTCTTCTGCATGAAATGTGTATAATTTTATTCTTCCTGTTTTAACGCCGCTTACCGTCGTGCGAAGAAGATTTTCTGACAAGGGGATATATCTTTCCGTCTGCTGATTTATGAGATTTAAACCGAATTTTCCGATCGGAGATCTTGTAAACAGCCTTCCGCTAAGCCACAAACTGTACCGCCCTTCTACGGCAAGTGTAAAGACGCCCTCCCGGTTGATACAGGGCATTTCATAGAGTATTTTAGCATTGACAAAACGCAGGGTATGTTTGATTCCGATAATCAGCAAGGTTATTCCTATCGGTATCAATAAACAGAATAAATACTTCATCTTTTTCTATCCTTAATTTTGAAGTATGCCTGCGCTTAATCTACAAAAGTCAAGTACGCAAGCGGCAGCTGTGAATCATTGACGGCGGACAACTGCCTATAAATCAAGAGCTGCTTTATCAATTTCCTTTGCTATTATACTCTTTCTCAATTTTCTCTGCAATGCGTATTTCAATAAAACGGAGGGATTAAGACTATATGCCAATTGAAATTTAAAATAATTTATCCACTCTATCACGGCAAACATCCAGATGGCAAAAGAGATAAGCATGGTATTAAATGTACTGTACTTTAACAATATCACCGGAACACATACACATAGTAAAATCATATCCGATATCTTCAGTATATTATAAATCTTGCCTACATATTTTACAGCAAAGTCCGGTTTCGAAATCCTTTTTATCAAAATACACCAAAATACGGATCCCTGTACAAGAATAAAGCTCAGTATAAATAAGGGAAAAGAGATAGAGATCAGAGCCTTTTCATTAACAATCCATTTTTTGAGCAGAAAAAAATTGATCCAAAATACCGCTGCCGCTGTCAGCTCTCCGACAGCTAAATTGATAAGTTTTCGTTTCAGACGATTCATGTTTTTCCCGGCAGCCGTGAAGCTCTATCCTGTGACATTACTGACTTTACTTCTTTGTACTTTTTTAGAATCTATCATATATGCTTTATGAATATATACCGCTTAAGCGGAAATTTACAAATTATTGCTAACGGAATCAAATACCTCATCAGCTAATTTCCAAATCCCTGAGTAAGGCTGTTCGACGTAACTGCTGCCCTTTTCTTTATATAAATACGCCACGTCCGGATTTCCTTCCGCATCCTTATGATAAAACTTGATTGTGATGTAGCTGTCAACATTTGTAGGTTGATCGTTAACACTTTCCATGGCGACAGCGCTTGTATTTTCTTTTATTTCACTGATCAGCTTTGATATTTCTTCCTTATCGCTGATCTTTTTCACAGCCGAGGAAGAGAGTTCCGTTATTTCAACCTCCGTTATATTTTCAGGTTCCGGAAGCACTATTTTTTTGTTACTCACACAAGCGGCTAAAGACAATATACAAATCAGCGCTAATGTTATTCCTATATATTTCTTCATATATTTCTTCATAGCTATAACCTCCAAGTGCCGCATCTGCTAAGCATTCCTAAATGTGCTTTCTTTATAAACAGGTTTTTCTTATTTATGCCAAAGCATAAGAAGCTCCTTTTCATCAGTATTTTTATCAATGCTTTCTGCTCGAACAACAAAATGCTCTCTTTTATAAAAAGAAACTGCCTTTGTGTTTTTCTGATATACGCTTAAGCTTATCTTCGGTTTTATTTTCTTAACATAATCCAATAGCCGCTTACCTATTCCTTTTGACCGCATATTTTTTTCAACAAAAATACCTTCTATATAATCTTTATTTAATCCCGCAAAGCCGTTTATTTGTCCTGTATCCTCATTTTCATATACATATATTTCAGCAAGAGGAAGTATTTCCTTAACCACATTAAAATTATCTTTCCAATATTCTGCTGAAATAAAGCTATGCTCTTCTATATTTGAATCAAGCCATATCTTCATAATAGACGGTAAGTCATTTTCTTTGAACTTTCTAATCATATAGAAGACCTGAAATCGAATTTACCTTTCCATTCTGACAAGATACTCAGTCGTTCCTTCTTCAAATTTCTTTGTATCCGTAAGCTGAAAGCCGTGTGCCTCATAAAACCTTATCGCAGCCACATTCTTTTCGAGAGCCCACAGGAAATCGACAGAATACTTTTCTTTGGCATATTCGATCAGAGATGATCCTATTCCCCGACTCTGAAAAAAATAATCTATGTACAATTCGACTATCTCGTTCTTTTCAATATGAATAAGCCCTTTAACGATGCCATCATCATATACATATATTTTTTCGAGAATATCGGGTTTTCCATATTGCTCCGCAACTGAAAGAACCTGCAATTCTCCAAAGGAATACGCATCATCTTGAAAGATCGGGCGGAATTTTATTCTCTTGACGAATACCAAAATCTCGGCGATTCTTGATATATCTCTTTTTTCGGCTCTTCTTATAAATTTTCTTTCCATATAAATTAACCCTTGAAGTGCGCAGACAAAGCGGAAGCGGGAATAACGCCCTGCAAATATGAAGCATTTATTCTTTAGTGTATAACTAATAGATAAACCGGAATTTACGAGTTCAGCCACTTTTTCAATAATCCATATATGGTTTGGACATCCTCTTTACTGCACATTTGTTCAATTATGCTGCTTGAGTAGTGATGTCCAAAATTATTATCCAAATAAGTATTACCATTTATTACAACCGGATTTTTGTATCTCGGTCTGACATGAATATGTATATGTGGACATGGCTCCTGTGACTTATAAAAACTGTTCATCAAGCAGCTCCAATTAAAGTGTTCTGCATTGAAAACTGTTTTTATGCATTTTTCGTATTTCTTTATCAACAGAAAAAGTTCCATCCATTCATCATCTTTAAGTTCCGGCAAAGAACCACAATGCCGTTTTAATACTATAATACATCGTCCGATATAATCTTGTTCATCCGCAAGGTAAACAGTCCAATACTTGGTATCTGATAATAAGTACTTCTTGTCCTCTTCAGATAGATTACACCATTCGCATCTTTTCACTATATTCCCTCAATCTTTGGATTTGTTTAACTGCTCTGTAAACTGAGATTTACTTATAATATTTCAGCAAATCGTAATCAGTACATTAGCATTAGCTTCCAGTATATTATTATAAAACTCTTTCATGCCTTGAAAACAGTCCATAATTTCTTCTTTTATTTCACCGGTTTCTTCTTCATAATCCCAAATATCCGGATACAAATCAGCAATTTTGCATTCCTTCATGCTGAATTTTTCCAAAGCCTTTTCCATATCAAAATTATCGAGTGCAAAAACTATATCTTTAATCCTTGACTTTTCTGTGTATGCCATAAACTCTGCCGCATCGTCAATAGAAAATGCACCCACAACAGCTTCACTGAGGGACTCGTTTTTTATCGGTTCAAGACTGCTTACTCCCGTAAGCACAAAATGAAGCGCATCCCACATTTTATCTATGTCAAGGAAGAGTTCAATTTCTTCATTTGAATCTTCCGCTTCTTCTGAAATTTTATCTTCTATTGCATAAAAAGACTTAAGTTCTTTTAAATTTTTATCACTTAAATATCGATAAGTCGCACTCATCCCCATTTTGTATGACCCCCAGATCCTTATTTATTTATATATACAGCTTCCAATTTGAAGCGCACAAGCATAGCAGAAACAGCCATAACACCGATATTTACATTTTGCAGCGCTTTATAATCTCTTACCTCTCATCCTTAACATCGATAATTTCTCCGACAAAAACAATATGAGGCTGCCATCCGCCTTTAAAATCCGGATATATCTCCGGCATGGAGGCGTAATATTCCCGGATTTCAGGCGCTATATCTTCCTTAGAGAATTGATGCTGATACAACTTTTTGCAGAGAAATGTCAAGTTTGCTTCTTTGTAAGTCACTCCCTGTCCGAACTCAACAGGAGTCAAACCCGCGGCAGCGACCTTATTGCCGTCTCTGCCTGAATGTGAGCCGATATATCCCAATGTCTTTTTACAATTTTCAGGATAAAAGCTGACCGTAAAAATATCGCTGTCTTTTAAAAATTCACTCGTGTAACGAGCCGGATGAACATACACCGTGACTATCGGGCGGCTTTTTCCCGAATGCCCCCAGATATTCCCAAGACTGCCCCAACTGAGCGTACAGCAGTTATAATGTTCTATCGAGCCGGCGGTAACGACAGCCCATTGCTTATCAAACATTTCAAATATGTTATATGCTTTATCTTTAAAATTTTCCATTTTTATCACCGAAAATCTTATTTACAGAAACGACCTCACACTCTAGTTGATTTTTTGAAGTATATCCAAGGTATGATTGGAGGCTCCGATTAAATCCTGACGTTCACAAATAGCCATGTGATACTCCATCCATTTATTAAAAGTCTCATCATCCATGGCATCAATTTGATTTTTCATATAGCTTGTTGCCCCGTCTGTGGCAATCAGCTTAATTCTTTTTACCGGAACATGCAGGTTTAAGTCTGCAATTTCTTCTGTCCTGACCATTTCAAACAAATCTTCAGGTGTACTTATACAATGCCAATCTTCCGTCAGCATATTGCGATCCATAACTTCATGTAAATTATTTGATCCGAACACATACTGTATAACAGCAGGCTCATTCATACAATATGCCACCGGAATGTAACCTCCCAGTTTTGTGACTCGTACCGCCTCTGAAAGCGCACGCAGCTTATCATCCTTTGAATAAAGGTGATACATCGGTCCAAGCACCATAGTTAAATCAAACGCATTATCATCGAACGCCGATAAATCCATCGCATTCCCTTGTATCGCAGTGATGTGTTCCGAACCGTCCAACTTGCCTTTCAGCACCTCAAGGTTATGTTCAAGCAATTCTATTGCGGTTACATTAAACCCCTGCTTTGCAAGCGTTACGCTGTATCTTCCGGTTCCGGCGCCGACCTCAAGTATTTTGGGATTAGGAATATCCGACAAAATATCTTTGATATATTTCATAGTTGTCAAATACTCAACCTGTCCATGACGGGACATTAAACGCCCATCCTCATCATGAGTCTTGTAGTATTCTTCAATATAGTTCATATAATTTTCTCCAAATATAAAAAGCATTATTATGATTTAACCCGGAAGGAAGCTTCAAATTTTGTCTGTTTGAAAATTCTTTAACTATGCTGTAATATAGCAGGTCATGATGTTACAAGAATGCTTGACCGCAGCCTCTGATTTATCTATCTCTAAAAGCTGAATTTAGTGACCGGATAAAAAGTGTAACGCCTCATCTCTGATTTCTTTATCATAATCTTTATTTTCAGAAATTTGTTTCAATAGACTTAGATAAGCCTCGGGATTATCCGTTCCGTTTATGATACGATTCAGCATCCAGACAGTCTGCAATGCAGGCATTCTTTTTAATGAAGAAATAAGCTTTTCCTCATATCCTTTTTTATAAAACCTCTCGACAAAATGTACTATGGGTCCCGGACTTCCGAAATCGGCAAGAGGCTGCCTTTCCATCAGTTGAAGCAGCGGTTCTATTGAGTCCGGCTCATTATAATCGCTTTCAATATCCTGCATACATTCAATCATGATCACTTCAAAATCATCACTATCTATATTATCTTCAATTTTTTTGATAATTGATTCAATTTCTGTCATTATGTTATATTCCTTCTGATTCAAATTTATTCAATATCTGTTTCTATATTCACATTTTGCCAAGTCTGTACATTTTTTTATAAAATCTGTTTTTGCGTCGGTATATCCGTCTCTATCATGTTCAAATTTTTTCCAAAGAGATAATTTTAATGTTTCGTATTCTTTAGCTGTCTCCTCATGCTCATTAAGATAATCTCTAAAAAACAGTTCATCATTATCTCCGGTAATTCTAATATGAAGATGGAATACTTTTTTTGCAAAACCTTGTTTTGTATATCCTTTGTTGAGTGTAATCCGGTTTTCGGTTGTGTTCATACATAACCAACCATTATTTATAAGAATATCCTTAATAATATCTAAATCCGACTTGTTGTTTACTTCAAGTAATATATCTACAATATTTTTCGCCCATATTCCTAAAACAGCGGTGCTTCCGATATGATTTATTCTTTTTATACTTTTACCGGGCACTGTTGCTAAAATAGCGTTTTTTTCTTCTTCATACCATTTTGTCCACGCTTTATTATGTTCAACCAAAAATATCGGAAACAGCTGCCAAAGTTCTTGTGGACTCATTTCTCCAAATTTTTTATTCATACTTACCCCCTACAATTTCAAATTTGTCTTTCCGGAGCAGTTCTACAAATTGGGATTTGATTATTTCTT
>CAUVOD010000062.1:0-9914 GCA_963553525.1 uncultured Lachnospiraceae bacterium
GATAAGATAGTTATTTTTAGAAATGCAAAAGAAGGAGATAGTTTTGAGATAAGATCCGCCGTGGACGACAAGACGGTGTTTACCGGCAAAATAAGGCGTTTCGGAAATTCACAGGACGGAACGGGACAGTTCAGCGCATTTCAGACTGAGGGCGAATATTACAGCTATTATGAAAAGAGCGGAGAATCCTATACATTCAAAATAGACTCCGAAATAAATGAGCTTAGCTTTTCAAATGCAATAGATGTAATGTTTGCAAAGGATTTTATTTCTAACGCCGAAGAAAGCATATGTTCTCTTAATGAAATTCTATTTTCATATGAGGTGAATGAGGCTGCTTATAAAGGACTTTTGAATAATGTAAATAAAAATTTATCAAGGGATATACTTAAAAGTGTGTCTGAGAAAATAAATGCTATGATCTCCGCTCAGGAAAGCTCGGGGGGCGTAATGAGCTTAAACAGCGAAGACGGGCATTTGTCCACTTCTCTTGACGCAACGATAGCCTTTGCGGAGCTTATGGCGAGATATGCGGGAATTATGGAGAATATTGATAAAGGACTGTCCGACAAAGCATATTCTTCGGCTGAAAAGGCTTGGAAATACTATTCTTCACAAAAAAGCACTTCAAAAAGTGATCGTGCTTTTGCGGCGGCTGCACAGCTTTACAGAATAAGCGGTGAAAAAAAGTATGAAATCGTGTTGAGTAATTTTTTTGACAGAGAGGATTTTGAAAAGCTTTTTTTAGAAAGTGACTCTATTTTTTACGGCAGCATAGCATATCTGAATACCAACAAGCCCGTTAATATAAATGTGTGCAATAATATAATGGATTTGCTTTTAAAAAATGCCGAAAGTATAGCAAAAAGCTCTTCAAGAAATGTATATAGAGTATCGTCGTTTGATATTTCCGAGCTTCTTGCCAACATGATCAGATTATCAACAGCCAATTATTTTATATATAATCATGAGTATAAGAGTATAGCCGAGGATCATGTTCATTATTTGTTGGGAAGAAATAAGGATGCTTTAAATCTTGTTCAGCTGTCCGACAGTAAAGCCGGTGCGGAAAATGAGGAAGCCGTATATGCGTCAATGAGAAATACCGCAAGATATATATTGCTTCTTGCTGCAGTATAAGATATGAGTGAAAAATATACTAAAATAGACAATCTAAGAATAAGATACAGAGACAGCGGAGGGAACAAGCCCCTATTGCTTCTGCTCCACGGTTGGGGAGCAAATGCCGATCTTTTCAGGTATATTGAAGAGTATGTGTCTTCCGTTTACAGGGCGGTTTCTCCCGATATAGCGGGCTTCGGAAAAAGTGAAGAGCCGGATCATGCCTACGATCTGGATGATTATGTGGACTTTATAAGGGATTTTGTGCATAAGCTGTATGAGGATGAAAAGGAAGAGCTGCCTAAAAATATTATAATTCTCGGACATTCTCACGGCGGAAGATGTCTGATAAGGCTTCTTTCAAGAGCTGCAAGAGGTGAGGACTTCGGATTCGGTGTCAAAAAAGCCGTTTTGGTTGACAGCGCCGGAATAAAAGCCGTCCAAAGCAAGGAACAGTTGAAGCGAACGGACAGATATAAGAGATACAAAAGCTTTTTAATAAAAAGCGGACTTTCAAGACTTTTCCCCTCGCTTATAGATAAGCTTCAAAAAAAATACGGAAGTGCCGATTACGCCTCCGCCTCTCCCGTAATGAGACAGTCGATGGTCAAGGTGGTCAACTGCGACTTAAAAGAGGAAATGCCTTTTATAAAAATACCCGTGCTGCTTATATGGGGAGATATGGATACCGCTACTCCCCTGTCGGATGGAAAAATCATGGAAGAGCTTATGCCGGAAGCCGGACTTGCGGTAATACAGGGAGCAGGGCATTACAGTTTTTTGGATAATGTAAATTTATTTAACAGGATACTCGGGAGCTTTCTCGGAATATAGAGACCGGAGAATAAAACCGGATGGAGCTGGATATGTATAATATTGCATTTGACATATTAAGGTTAGGCTTGATTTTCATAGGGATATTCGTTTTTGCGCTTCATGTAAGGTACTATCTGCACATGCTTCAGCTGTCCTCATACCAGCTGCCCGGATATCTCAAGAGACTCGGAGAGAGTACATCCAAAATAAATATACAGATGTCTTATTACGTGCTGTTTGCCGTTCTTTTTCCGCTTATATCGGGCAGACTTAATATACTCGGGATTTGTTTTTTTAATCCGCTGCCCGTGTGGCATCTTATATCGCTGGCTGCGTCTTTTATAATAATTGCGGCAAGTATTTACTCCATATCGATATTCAGCCCTAAAAATGAAAAGAAGAAATTTGTCGCTACGGATCGCATAAAAAGGCTTATGATAACGCTTTTCCTGCTGCTGTTTGCGTTCACGGCGGTTTTGTCTCTTTTTGGAAGAAACTTTAGCGGGAAAATTCCGTTTTTTGTTTTTCTCACAGTTATGTTTGCACTTCCCTACATGACTGCTCTTGCAAATAAAATAAACCTTCCGATTGAAAAAAATATAAACGACGGCTTTATAAGAGATGCACAGCGTATATTAAAAGAACACAGATATCTTAAAATTCTCGGGGTAACGGGGAGCTTCGGAAAAACAAGTGTTAAATATTATGTTACATCCATTTTATCCGAGAGCTTTGACGTGCTTATGACACCGGAGAGCTATAACACTCCTATGGGAATAGTCCGCACGATTCGGGAAAAGCTTAAGCCCTCTCATGAAATTTTTGTCTGCGAAATGGGAGCAAGACATGTGGGAGATATAAAAGAAATAACGGATATAGTACATCCGGACGACGGTATTGTTACGGCTATCGGAGAGCAGCATTTGGAGACCTTTTTCAGCCTGGAGAATATCATAAACACAAAGTATGAGCTGTTTGACGAGATAAGCTCAAATTCAAAGGGACTCATGTTTGCCAACGGAGATAATGAGAATATCAGAGCAAACATGAGATATGATAATGTAATAACCTACGGCTTAAATGCGGAAAATGATTTCAGAGCCAAGAATCTCGAAGTGGCTTCTTCGGGAACCACATTTAAAATTGAAGTTTCACAAAAGCTTATGGAAAGGCTTTTTTCGGATAAGAATATTGCTGATGAGAAAAAACGGGAGCTTGAAAACACAAGCTTCAAAACCTCTCTTGTAGGAGCTCATAATGTTCAGAATATATCAGGAGCCATGGCGATAGCTTTTGTATACGGTATGTCCGCTGTGAAAATAGCGAGAGGAGTAAAGAGAATAGCTGCGGTTCCGCACAGACTTGAGCTCAAGAAGCACGGAAATGTTACGATACTTGACGATGCCTATAATTCCAATCCCGCAGGAGCAAAGGTGGCTCTTGAGACGCTTTCCTTGTTTAAGGACAGGATAAAGATTCTTGTTACTCCGGGAATGGTTGAGCTTGGAGACAGGGAGAAGGAGCTTAATAAAAGCTTCGGAAAGCAGGCTGCCGATGTATGCGACTATATTATTCTGGTTGGAGAAAAGCGAACCGCTCCCATAGCCGAGGGTATATCGGAATCGGGCTTTTCCAAAGACAGGCTTTTTGTAAGAGACAGCTTTAATTTGGCTGCGAAGCTTATGTATGAGATAGAGCCTGAAAATGAGAAGGTTATATTGCTTGAAAATGATCTTCCCGATAATTATTAATACGGATCGGAGTTATACATCAAGCTCCGGCGGAACATCTATTTGAGTCCCGACATATTTGCCGTCCTTTTTTCTCTGCTTGACACATTCCGTGAGCAAATATTCTATCTGCCCGTTTACCGAGCGGAAGTCGTCTTCCGCCCAGCTCGCAAGGGCATTATACAGTTTTTCATTTAATCTTAAGGGTATTTGTTTTTTTTCCGCCATAATAGTATTTCTTTTTTGTGGATATTGTTTTACTTAAACGGGTTAATACAGGCTTCCCGAGTTGATTACGGGCTGAGTATCCTTATTTCCGCAAAGAACCACGAGGAGATTGGATACCATGGCGGCTTTTCTTTCTTCATCCAGTTCAACGACGTTGTTTTCACTTAGACGTTCAAGAGCCATTTCCACCATTCCTACCGCACCGTCCACTATAAGCTTTCTTGCATCTATAAGAGCTGATGCCTGCTGTCTCTGGAGCATTGCCGAAGCGATTTCCTTAGCGTAAGCGAGGTGTGTGATACGGGCTTCAATTATTTCAAGTCCGGCTTCATTAACTTTTTCCTGTATCTGATTGCGTATACGTTCGGCGACTATCCTGCTCGATCCCCTAAGAGAACCGTTATCGTCCTTTCCGTCGCCCGTAGTATCCACGCCTTCGGCAACATCGTAAGGGTACAGTCTCACTATATCACGTACTGCGGAGTCGCATTGCAGGGAAAGATATTCCTTATAATTATCCACGTCGAATACCGCCTTTGCAGTATCCTTTACTCTCCAAATAACCGCAATGCCTATTTCTACGGGATTTCCGAGTACGTCGTTTATCTTTTGAGTCGCATTGCTGAGGGTCTGAATTTTAAGGGAGATCTTTTTCCCGCCGCCTTCCGTCGAGGTGATTTGTGAGTGTATCGCTGAATTGGAGCTTGCCTGAGACATAGTGGCGAATATACCCGAAGCGTTCGTGGACACATCTCCCGATTGGCTGAGTCTGGTAGCGGCTGCGGGGTTAACCGCACTCGAAAAAGGATTTACAAAGTAAAAGCCCTCTCCCTTCAAAGTGCCCGTATATTCTCCGAATAAGGTCAGCACCAGAGCCTGCTGAGGTCCCAGCACCTTAAGTCCGAGCAGAGGAAACCAGCCGAGTCCCATCCATACCGAGCCTATAATTATCATGAGTATTCCTATTACGGACGTTACGCCCGCCTCATCCGCTTTTGATACAAGAAGTATTCCGTTTATGAAAATGAATACAAATGCCAGATACAGTAATATAATGCCCGCCAATACCGCAATACCGTTGTTTTTTGCGTTGTGAATTTTTTCTTTCATAGCTTCTCCTTTGCCGCAATTGAGATGACCTTGGTTTATTCATGCTATGAGCCAAAGTCCGGGTTTGCCGGAGATTGCTCCGGCTTACGCAATTATTGAGACCTCGGCTGATGCCGCGATAACGAGGAAAACTCGTAAAGCGTTCCGTCTGTCTTTTTGATATCAAAATGATATCACAATCTAACCGGCATGTCAATAGGGGTAAGTAAGGGAATTAAAAATACTTACATTGCAATCCCCGATAAAAGATAGTAAAATGCCTTTATCTGATTGTTGTGTTCAAATTAGGAAAGAGAGAAATGTCAAAGGATTTAAGCCATACACAATTTTTTAAAGTGGAAACGGATACGGAGACCGGAGCCAAAAGGGTGCTTGAGGTCATATATGAGGCGCTTGTAGAAAGAGGGTACAATCCCGTTAATCAGATAGTGGGATATATAATGTCGGGAGATCCCACATACATAACAAGCCATAAGGGCGCAAGATCTCTTATCATGAAGGTGGAGCGTGACGAATTGGTTGAAGAGCTTCTGAAATCCTATATCCGTACCAACAATTGGCCGGGTATGGAAGAAGGCTGAACGTGCGTATCCTCGGACTTGATTACGGCACCAAAACTGTGGGCGTTGCAATAAGCGACGATCTGCTTATTACGGCGAGAGCTCTGGAAATTATCCGCAGAGACGAAGCCTCAAAAATACGACCTACTCTCAGGCGTATAGAAGAAATTATTTCTGAATATTCCGTTACTAAAATAATTCTCGGACTTCCCCTCAATATGGATATGAGCATGAGCGAGATGGCATCCTGTGCTCTCAGCTTTAAGGAAAAAATAGAAAAAAGAACGGGTTTGCCCGTTATAATGTGGGATGAGCGCCTAAGCAGCATAGAGGCGGAAGAGGTTATGCGCCTAAACGGCATAGCGGCTAAAGATTTTAAAAAATATGTCGATATGGTAGCGGCAAAGATAATTCTTGAGTCATACTTAAGAGAGGAAAAAAATTTTGAATAAGATAATTTTTACATCGGACGGTGAAGCTCCGGTGGAATTTTATATAGTCGGACAGACAGTTATTGACGGCAGATCGTACCTTTTGGTAACGGAAGCTGAAGATGGAGATGCGGATGCGCTTATTCTGCGGGATGATTCGGATGCGGAAAGCGAAGAAGCTCTTTACAGCGTGGTTGACGATGACGACGAGCTTGCCGCCTGCGTCAATGCCTTCGATAGTCTGCTGGACGACATTGACCTTGAGTGAACTAATTACAGAAACGGAGGATTGTTTTGAAGTCACGTCAATCAAATAACGCCGGAAAGCTGCAGATTATCCCTTTGGGCGGTCTGGAGCAGATAGGCATGAACATCACCGCTTTCAGATACGGCGATGATATTATTGTTGTGGATTGCGGTTTAGCTTTCCCGGAAGATGATATGTTGGGTGTGGATTTGGTAATACCGGATGTAACATATCTCAAAGAAAATATTGAAAAGGTAAAGGCGTTTGTCATTACCCACGGACACGAGGATCACATAGGTTCTCTTCCCTATATACTTAGGGATGTAAATGTTCCCGTTTACGGAACAAGGCTTACCATAGGTCTTATTGAGCATAAGCTCAAAGAGCATAATATGCTCGACAGCGTAAGGAGAAAGGTTGTTAATTTCGGAAATACCATTACGCTGGGAGAATTCCATGTTGAGTTTATAAGAACCAATCACTCCATAGTGGATGCTGCCGCTCTTGCAATATATACGCCCGCAGGCATAATCGTGCATACGGGAGATTTTAAGGTCGACTATACTCCGGTATATGGAGATCCCATAGATTTGCAGCGCTTTGCCGAGATAGGAAAAAAGGGCGTTCTTGCTCTTATGTGCGATTCCACCAATGCGGAAAGACCCGGTTTTACACCGTCCGAAAAAACCGTAGGAAATACCATGGATACCATTTTTTCCGAGCATGAAAACGACCGCATTATTATAGCCACCTTCGCATCCAATGTAGACAGGGTGCAGCAGATAATAAATTACGCTCATATACACGGCAGGAAGGTCGTTGTTCAGGGAAGGAGCATGGTAACTACCATGCAGATAGCTCAGGAGCTTGGCGTAATACATGTTCCCGAAAATACCCTTATAGACATTGACGAGTTAAAGAATTATCCCAATAACAAAACCTGTATCATAACCACGGGATCCCAGGGAGAGAGTATGGCGGCGCTTTCCCGCATGGCAAGCGGCGTGCACAGGAAAATAAGTATAGGCAAGGGAGATACGGTTATTTTTTCGTCACATCCCATACCCGGAAATGAAAAGTCCATCACCAATGTAATAAACGACCTGCTTAAGCTGCGTGCGGATGTTATTTTCCAGGATGTGCATGTATCAGGGCATGCCTGCCAGGAGGATATCAAGCTTATTTATACTCTTGTCAGACCCAAATACTCGATTCCGGTACATGGAGAATATAAGCATTTAATGGCTCAGAACAAGCTGGTAAGAGATCTCGGAATCCCTAAGGAAAACATCTTCATTATGCAGAGCGGAGATATTCTGGAGCTTAACGGAGAGGGAGCCAAAATAAACGGAAGTGTAAAGGCGGGAGCACTTTTTGTAGACGGTTTGGGTATAGGAGATGTAGGGAATACCGTTCTTAGAGACAGACAACGTCTGGGAAGCTCGGGTGTAGTGGTTGTTGTGTGCTGCATAGATATGGAAAACGGCATACTGACTCAAGCGCCTGCTGTGCTTTCCAGAGGCTTCGTATATGTAAAAGAATCGGATGAGCTTATAAGCAGATCACAGGAAATAGTTGAAGATGTTATAGTGGATGCTCTTGACAGCGGCTTAAGAGACTGGAATAAGATCAAAAATATGATAAAGGACGAGCTTAATTCCTTTATCTGGCAGACAACTGAGCGCAGACCCGTAATACTTCCTATAATCATGGACGAAAGCAACTGAGAAGTAATCGGCTCGTGCAGGGATTCACATGAAATGACGTAAAATAATATAAAACAGGAAGTTTAATATTATTTTACGAAGTGTTTTAGTCTTTGCATGGATGCACATGTAATGATGGAAAATAATATAAAACAGGAAGTTTAATATTATTTTACGAAGTGTTTTAGTCTTTGCATGGATGCAAAGACACGAGGAAAATAATATATGAGACCCGAAAATGAATATCTGCGTATCTTAAGCATGGTGCTTCGAGCAGTTGCTGTCATTGTGCTTATTCTGGCTTTGATAAGAGCCTCGAGGTGGGCATACGGCTTCGGATATTCGATATTTGCCCAAAAGCCCGTGTCAAGCGGAGAAGGTTATGTGGTAACGGTAACGATAACAGAATCGGATTCCGTAAATGATATAGGAACCATCCTTAAGGAAAAGGGCTTAATCAAGGACAAGCTGCTGTTCAGGGTTCAGGAGAAGCTTTCTGAATACCACGGAAAGATTGTTCCCGGAACCTACGATTTATCAACTTCCATGACGGTTAATCAGATGTTGGAGATCATGGCAAAGGACAGCAAAGAAGTTGCAGAGGAAACAAAGTGAAAAAACCGGAATTACTGGCGCCTGCGGGCAGCCCCGAAGTATTGAAGGCTGCCGTTCGCTACGGTGCGGATGCCGTATATATGGGAGCGGAGGACTTCGGATTGCGTGCCATGGCACGCAATTTTACTGATGATGAGCTTAAGGCGGCAATAAAATTTTCGCATAAACATAATGTAAAGGTATATGTTACAGCCAATGTGTATGCAAGGAATGACGATATAGGTGCGGCGGAGGATTTTTTCGGCAGAATGAATGAAATCAAGCCGGACGCCTTGCTTATAGCCGATCCCGGGATGTTTGCCACTGCAAGGCGGGTCTGTCCCGATGTGGATATACATATGTCAACTCAGGCAAACAGCACCAACTTCGAAACCTGCCTTTTTTGGGAGTCGCTCGGAGCAAAAAGAGTGGTTCTTGCAAGAGAGCTGACATTAAGGGAAATAAGAGATGTAAAAGAGGCACTCGGCAAAAAAGGTCCTGAAATAGAATGTTTTGTACATGGAGCCATGTGCATGGCATATTCGGGAAGATGCTTTATGTCTTCTCATATGACGGGCAGAGACGCCAATCTGGGAGAGTGTACACATCCGTGCAGATTCAATTATACCCTTGTTGAAGAAAGGCGTCCCGGAGAGTATATACCCGTATATGAAGATGAAAGAGGAACCGCCATTATGGCTACGGGAGATATGTGCATGATAAAGGGAGTTAAGGATCTGATCGATGCGGGAATAGACTCTCTTAAGGTGGAAGGGCGTATGAAATCCGCCTTGTATGTCGCCACTGTGGTAAGAGCATACAGAAGCGCCATTGATGCGGTTGTAAACGGCAGACCGTATGATGAGGACAGATATCTTATGGAGCTTGCAAGATGTACCGTAAGACCGCTTACAACGGGCTTTTATTATCACATAAACGCTTCCGACGCTCCGGATCTCAGACCCGGAGGGAGAGATGTCGCACAGTACCGCTATCTGGGCTTTATAGAAGGACTAAAGGACGGATACGGGCTTATAACGCAGAGGAATAAATTTTCAGTAGATGATGATATCGAGATCATGAAAACGGACGGTAATGATATAAAGGTAAAGGTTTTGGATATGATGAAGGAGGACGGAACTCATACCGGGTCCGCTCCTCATGCGAAGGAAAAGATATATATAAGGCTTTCCGAGCTTCCTGAAGAAGGCGACGTTCTGAGATGTATTTAAATTTTTTTGGAAAACAACATATTTTTCTTGATTTTTTTTTGAGAATGATATAAATTATACGTTGTTCTGCATTGGGCTATCGCCAAGCGGTAAGGCAACGGACTCTGACTCCGTCACTTCGAAGGTTCGAATCCTTCT
>CAUVOD010000063.1:0-9770 GCA_963553525.1 uncultured Lachnospiraceae bacterium
AAAATGTGGAGCAGGACGCTCCGGTTTTTTGAGTGAGCGCTTGTCCGAGCACGGACGCTCGGATATTGAAGGAGAAAAAATGTGGAGCAGGACGCTCCGGTTTTTTGAGTGAGCGCTTGTCCGAGCACGGATGCTCGGACGCGAAAGGAAAAAAATGGTTGATATATGCCTTCTCGGCACGGGCGGTATGCTGCCCATGCCCAACAGATTTCTTACATCGCTGATGCTTCGCTACAACGGTGAAGCCGTTCTTCTTGACTGCGGCGAAGCCACGCAGATAGCCATGAAGAAAAGAGGCTGGACGCCCGGACAGATCTCGGTTATATGTATAACTCATTTTCATGCGGATCACATATCGGGTCTTCCCGGCATGCTTCTTTCCATGGGAAATGCGGACAGGACGGAGGATGTGCTGATCATAGGTCCTAAGGGAATACAGAGAGTAGCCGAGTCTCTTATGATCATATGTCCCAAGCTCCCTTTTAAAATAAAATTTCATGAGCTTACGGAGGATGAAGAAAGCTTAGTCCTTTCGGATAGGAATATGCCCAATTTTACGATAACCGCTTTTAAGGTGCTGCATAATATCACCTGCTACGGATACAGCTTCTCTCTGGCAAGAAACGGTAAATTCGATGCCTTGAGGGCAAAGGAGCTGGGTATAGATATCAAATATTGGAATCCGCTGCAAAAGGGGAAGATCATAGAGCTGGAGGACGGCAGAAAATATACGCCGGATATGGTTTTGGGTTCCGAAAGAAAGGGGCTTAAAATAACCTATGCCACGGATACAAGACCCTGCAAGTCCATTGAAAAAAATGCAAAAGACGCCGACCTTTTTATCTGCGAAGGCATGTACGGAGGAGATGACAAGCTGAAAAAAGCAAAGGATCATATGCATATGACAATGAATGAAGCGGCGAATATTGCCAAAAAAGCAAATCCCAAGCAAATGTGGTTTACGCATTATTCTCCGTCAATGATAAACCCTTCGGAATTTTATCCCGAGGTGAAAAAGATTTTTGCCGGCAGCGTCATAGCAAAGGACGGACGGACCCTGACTCTTAAATTTTCCGAGGAAGAGTAACCGATGATAAGGCTGATAATAAAAAGCTTTATAAAGGATTTTGAGAACTGCGATGCCGCCGATGTAAGGATAAGATACGGACTGCTTTGCGGCATAGTCGGACTTATCTGCAATTTTCTGCTTTTTATTTTCAAGCTTTCAATAGGTGTGATTTCGGGATCTCTTTCGATCATGGCTGATTCGTTTAACAATCTGTCCGATTTTGCCTCGTCTTTTCTCTCTCTTTTGGGGTTTCACATGTCGTCAAAGCCCGCAGATGCGGAGCATCCCTTCGGGCATGCAAGATATGAATACCTGTCAAGCCTTGCAGTTTCTGCGCTTATGCTCTCCGTGGGCTTTGAGTTTGCCTTAACCTCCGTAAAAAGGATCATAAATCCCGAAAGTATTGTTTTTTCGAGGGCGTCGGTTGCGGTTCTTGTGATGTCCGTCCTCGTCAAGCTTTGGATGAGCAGATTTTACAAGTATGCGGGAGATAAGATAAATTCTACCGCTCTTAAAGCCTCCGTTCAGGATTCTTTAAATGATGTCGTAACCACTCTCGGAGTTTTGACTGCGATTGTAATAGAGGGAATAAGCGGAATAAAAATAGACGGAATAGCGGGACTTCTTGTCGCGTTCTGGATACTTTACGGAAGCTTCGGAATTTTAAAGGAGGTTATATCTCTTTTACTGGGTGAGGCGGCGGATCCTCAACTTATAAAAGATCTTTCAAGAAGCATAGTGGGCTTTGACCCGAGGATCATAGGAATACATGATCTGATGGTGCATGACTACGGTCCGGGAAACAGGTTCGCAACGGTTCACGTCGAGATCGACGCAAATGAAAATAATATAGAAGCTCATGAGCTCATAGACGATATCGAACGCATGATAAATAAGGATTACAGCATACATCTTCTCATACATTATGATCCCATAGTAAGGGATGACGACGAGGCGAACAGAGCCAGAAGAATAATAAAAAACTATCTTTTTGTGACAAATCCCAGAATAAAGATCCATGATTTCAGACTCGACAGACACAGGGAGCTTCCGTGCGTGGTCTTTGATATGGTTCTTCCGAACGACATGTCGGGAAAAGAGGAGGAGCTTAAAAATGATATCTCCGAGCGTCTAAAAAGCGGAGGAATAGTATGCGGCGTCGATATAACCTTCGATACGCAGAATTTTAACAAATATATAACAAGGCGAAAGGATTTGAGATGATCTGATCAATATAATAGCAAAATTGAAACTAATATATATACATGCTATAATAATTTGTTATTTGCAACTTAAGCATGCCGATCTAAGGAGGTAACTGATGGGCATTATCGATAAGATAATAGGTACTCACTCGGAACGTGAGATAAAAAAAATAGAGCGCATAGTTGACAGTATCATGGAAAAAAGAGAGGAGCTCATAAAGCTTTCTGATATGGAGCTTCGTGCAAAGACGGATGAATTCAAGAACAGACTGTCAAACGGAGAAAGCCTTGATGATATTATGCCGGAGGCTTATGCGGTTGTAAGAGAGTCGGCAAGGCGTGTATTTCAGATCAAGGGTGAGGACGGAGAAGTTATTCCTATAGAAGACGATCCCCTGTTCGGGAAAAGAGAAGCTTACGATTATGATCCGGAGTCTCACGGCATGGAGCATTTCAGAGTGCAGATTATAGGCGGTATCATACTTCATCACGGGCGTATTGCGGAAATGAGAACGGGTGAAGGAAAGACTCTTGTAGCCACGCTTCCGTCGTATCTTAACGCTCTTGAAGGCAAGGGGGTAAATGTAGTTACGGTAAACGACTACCTTGCAAAGCGTGACGCCGAATGGATGGGAAGGATACACAGACTTTTGGGACTTAGCGTAGGCGTAGTGCTGAATTCAATGACCTCGGAGGAGAGAAGAGAGGCATACGGCTGCGATATTACATATATCACCAATAATGAGCTGGGCTTTGACTACCTGAGAGACAATATGTCGATTTACAAAAAGCAGCTCGTACAAAGAGGGCTTCATTACTGTATCATCGACGAGGTTGACTCGATCCTGATTGACGAGGCAAGAACTCCTCTCATTATTTCGGGTCAAAGCGACAAGTCTACGAAGCTGTATGAAATGTGCGATATTCTTGCCCGTCAGCTCAGAAGAGGCGAGGGTAACGGTCAGTTCACCAAGATGGACGCCATCATGGGAATTGAACAGGAAGAGGACGGAGATTTCATAGTCAATGAAAAGGACAAGATTATAAATCTTACGGAAGAAGGCGTTGCAAGAGTTGAGAGCTTTTTTCATATCGAAAATCTTGCAGATCCCGAGAATCTTGAAATACAGCATAATATCATACTTGCGCTCAGGGCGCATAATCTCATGCACAGGGATCATGACTATATAGTAAGGGATGAAGAGGTTTTAATCGTCGATTCTTTTACGGGACGAGTGATGCCGGGACGCAGATATTCGGACGGACTTCATCAGGCGATAGAGGCGAAGGAGCATGTAAAGGTCAAGAGAGAGTCCAAGACTCTTGCCACCATAACCTTTCAGAATTTCTTTAACAAATTTGACAAAAAATGCGGTATGACGGGTACAGCTCTTACGGAGGAGCAGGAATTCAGAGATATATACGGCATGGACGTCATAGAGATTCCCACCAACAGACCTCTTGCCAGAATAGACCTTCAGGATGCGGTATATAAAACCAAAAAGGAAAAATTCAATGCGGTTGTCGAAGCCGTAAAGGAAGCGAACGAAAAGGGACAGCCCGTTCTTGTGGGAACGATAACAATTGAAACCTCGGAGCTTCTTTCCTCCATGCTCAGAAAAGAGGGCATAGCCCACAATGTGCTCAACGCCAAGTTTCATGAACAGGAAGCCGAAATCGTCGCCCGTGCCGGAGAACACGGAGCCGTAACGATAGCGACCAATATGGCGGGACGAGGTACCGATATTGTGCTGGATGATGAGTCGAAGGCTGCCGGAGGTCTTAAAATAATAGGCACGGAAAGGCACGAGTCAAGGCGCATAGACAATCAGCTTAGAGGTCGTGCGGGTCGTCAGGGAGACAACGGCGAATCGAAGTTTTATATTTCTCTTGAGGATGATCTTATGAGACTTTTCGGTCAGGAAAAGCTCATAGGCGTGTTCAATGCTCTGAAAATCCCCGAAGGACAGGAAATAGAACACAAAGCGCTCACCAAGGCGATTGAGATTGCGCAGAAAAAGATAGAACAGAATAACTTCGGAATACGTAAAAATCTTTTGGAATACGATCAGGTAAACAATGAACAGCGCGAAATAATATATACCGAGCGTAAAAGAGTTCTCGACGGCGAAAACATGAGAGATACCATATATAAAATGATTACGGATTTTATAGAGGAATCCGTGAAGACCGTTACGCAGGAGGCTTCAAATGCCGACAGCTGGGATCTTGAGGAGCTTAACAGTATAGTGCTTCCGGTTATTCCGCTTAAAAGAATAAATAACGGGAGGATACAGGAGCGCACCGCCAAGGGTCTGGAGCAGCAGCTCAAGGAGGAGGCTGTAAAGCTTTACGAGGAAAAGGAGGCTGAATTTCAATCGGGCGAGCAGATTCGTGAAATAGAGAGAGTTTTCCTTCTGAGGGTAATAGATCGTAAGTGGATGGATCATATTGACGATATGGATCAGCTTCGTCAGGGAGTCGGACTTCAGGCATACGGCCAGCATGATCCGCTCGTCGAATACAGAATGGCGGGCTTTGATATGTTCGACGAAATGATAAAGAGCATCAAAGAAGATACAATGAGGCTTCTTTACAGAGTGCATATTGAAGAAAAGGTTGAAAGGAAGCAGGTTGCAAAGGTTACGGGAACCAATAAGGACGAAAGCACAAAGAAGGATCCTCATGTAGCCGACAAAAATGCCAAAATAAGACCCAATGACCCCTGCCCCTGCGGAAGCGGTAAAAAATATAAAGCCTGTCACATGAGACTCGGCGGACTTGAAATAAATAAAGAACAAGAGGATAGATAATGTTAGTTTTAGATCAGATGAAAGCGGAGCTTGCGGCACAGCAGTCCACACTTAAAGAAGTTACGTCCGCTATGGATATTGAAGGCAGAAAAAAGAGAATAGAAGAGCTTTCAAGGGAAATGGAAGAGCCGGATTTTTGGGATGATCCTGAAAGAGCGAATAAGCGTACCAAGGAGCTTAAAAACACTCAGGATCTTGTTGAAAAGGTAAGTCGTCTCAATTCTCAGTTTGAAGACATCATTGATCTTATAGATATGACCAATGAAGAGGGAGTCGAAGACAATGAGCTTGCGGCGGAAATACGCACCGATATAGACGAGTTTTTGAAGACTCTTGAAGAACTCAGAATTTCAAATCTTCTAAGCGGGGAATATGACAATACAAACGCCATATTGAAGCTTGCGGCGGGAGCCGGAGGAACTGAAAGCTGCGATTTTTGCCAGATGCTGTTTAGAATGTACTCAAAATGGGCTGACAGAAAGGGCTTTTCTTTGGAGGTTCTCGACGAGCTTGACGGAGACGAGGCGGGAATAAAATCGATTACCTTTCAAATAAGCGGAGTTAACGCCTACGGGCTTTTAAAGTCCGAGAGAGGTGTTCACAGGCTTGTCAGAATATCTCCCTTCAATGCACAGGGAAAACGTCAGACGTCTTTTGTATCTATGGACGTTATGCCGGATATAGAGGAAGACGTCGATATCGAGATCAATGCGGACGATATAAGAATAGACACATACAGGTCAAGCGGAGCCGGCGGACAGCATATAAATAAAACCTCATCGGCTATACGTATAACGCATTTCCCTACCGGTATAGTGGTTACATGTCAGAATGAAAGAAGTCAGTTCCAAAATAAGGATAAGGCGATGCAGATGCTTAAGGCAAAGCTGTATATGCTTAAACAGGAAGAAAATCAGGCATTGCTTGAGGGAATAAGAGGAGAGACAAAGGATATAGCCTTCGGTTCTCAGATAAGGTCTTATGTTCTTCAGCCGTATACTATGGTAAACGACTTAAGGTCGGGCTTTAAGTCGTCCGCGGCTCAGAGCGTTTTGGACGGAGAGCTCGATCCGTTCATCAACGCATATCTCAAATGGCTTGCCGCCGGCGGTAAGCCTGTGGGAGAGGACGGCGAAGAATGATTTCAATCAGCGTCTGCATGATCGTAAAAAATGAAGAGGAAAAGCTTAGGATCTGCGTTGAATCGCTCAAGGGAATCTATGATGAGCTCATAATAGTGGATACGGGCTCCTGTGACAATACTCCCGTAATTGCGGACGAGCTCGGAGCGAAAGTGTATAACTACGAGTGGCAGGATGATTTTTCAGCCGCCAGAAATTATGCCTTTTCAAAGGCGGGCTGCGACTACATCTATTCAGCCGACGCCGATGAGCTTATTGACGAAGAAAACAGAAAAAAGTTTCTCATTTTAAAAAAAGCCATGGATACGGATATCGACGTGGTGCAGATGTATTATAAGGGACAGCTTGCGTTTGAGTCCGTGTATAATTACGATAAAGAGCTTAGACCCAAGCTTTTCAAGAGAAACAGAAGCTTTATATGGGAAGGCGCCGTGCATGAGCAGGTAAGGCTTTCTCCCGTCGTATATGACAGCGATATAGAAATTACCCATGCGCCCGGGGAAGATCATTCCGAAAGGGATCTGAGGTATTTCAGAAGCTCGGTTGAAAGAGGAGATGTTCTTGATGCGAGACTTAGAGACTTGTATGCAAGACAGCTTTGCAAGGCGGGAAAAAAGGAAGATTTTATACTTGCAAAAGATTACTTCGCCTGCGTGGCGGAGGATACCGCCCTCTCAGGTGATGAAGTAAAACAGGCGTTTTATGTTCTTGCAAGAGCGGCTAAAGCCGAGGACGACATTCATACGTTTATGAAATATGCGCTTAGGGACGCCTGCTCCGAACCCTGCAGCGAGATGTGCTATGAGCTGGGCTGCCATTACAGTGAAAAAGGGGATATCAAAGAGGCGATACTGTGGTTTCATAATGCGATTTATGAAGCGAAGCCGCTTCTGGATTTGCACAGAGCGGGAGATACGGCGTATGAGAGGCTTATCTCATGCAGCAGGTCCGCCGGGGAATTTGAAGCTGCCGATTTTTATGAAAAAGAGCTTGAAAATTGGAAAAAGGAACAGAGTGAGATAAACGGTGTTCATATTTAGTTATAGATTATTTAGTTATAGATTATTTCGGTATATTTGTGTATAATTTGCACAAAGAATTATAAATTGCCGTCAGGAAACAAAATAGCGGCGGAGGCTTTTTTATAACCTCGTCTTAAACACTTATAAGGAAATTACCATGTTAAAAAAATATATATACTGCTTTTTTATATCAATGGTTCCTCTCATAGAACTTAGAGGGGCTATAGTTGTCGCCTTTTCAAATGCAATGGGCGGGGCACTTCCCGTGATTCCGTCATACATTGTTTGCGTGATTGCCAATATGCTTCCTGTGCCCCTGATATACTTTTTTGCACGCAAGGTTCTGATCTGGGGCAAGGATAGACCCGTTATAGGCAGATTTTTCAGTTTTTGTCTCAAAAAGGGTGAAATGGGAGGTAAAAAATTACAGGAAAAGGCGGGAAGAGGTCTTTTCGTGGCTCTTCTTCTTTTTGTGGGTATTCCGCTTCCCGGTACGGGTGCATGGACGGGAACTTTGGCGGCAAGTATTTTGGGGATGAAATTCAAAGAAAGCGTAGCTGCGGTAATGCTCGGGGTTGTGCTTGCGGGACTTATTATGGGGCTTGTAAGCTCGGGAATATTCGGCGCAATATCAATAATTTCTTAACGGGGTTGACGGGGGGTCATACTATGAACAAGAGGTCGGCTTTAATAATATGTTTATGCTGTATAGTCATGTCCGCTTTTTTGGTTTCATGCGAAGCGGCGGGTATTAAGACGGGCGATAAACAACCCGAGGTTGTGGATGTAAAGGTATGGACCTATTATACTTCCGATCAGCTTAAGGGCTTTAACAGTCTGGTGGATGAATTTAATTCAGGCGTGGGAAAAGAAAAGGGTATTCATGTTATAAGCTATAATCCGGGTTCGCTTTCGGATCTTGTGCAAATGGTCAGGGATTCCGTCCAGGGGGTTGTAGGAGCCCAGGAGATGCCCGATGTTTTTTCATCATATAAGGATATGGCATATGAGCTTGATAAGCTTGGAGTAGTTGCGGATATTGCCCCTTATATGACGGATGATGAATGGGATCTTTATGTGGACAGCTATATAGATGACGGCAGGTTTGAGGAAGGTGTTATAAAACTGTTTCCCATAGCCAAATCTACCGAAATTCTAGTGATAAATAACGCCTCTTTTAAGGAGTTTGCGGAGGAATGTGATATAAGTTACGACGATTTGAAAACGGTTGAGGGCATTACCCGGACGGCGGAGATTTTTTATAAATGGACGGGCGGAAAGGCTTTTTTCGGAAGAGACGATATCGCAAACTATTTCTTTGCAGGAGCGATGGAGCTGGGTCATGAGCTTTGTGTTACAGAAAACGGAAAGACCTCTATAAATTTGGACAAAGAGGTGGCAAGAAAGCTGTGGGATAATTATTATATTCCCTTTGTGAAGGGATATTTTTCAGAATCAGGAAAATTCAGAACGGATGATATAAAGACCGGAAATCTTGTAGCCTATGTAGGTTCTTCGTCGAGCGCCAACTTTTTCCCGAGAGTGGTTAATATTTCGGATACAGAACAGGCGGATACGGAGATGCTGGCATTGGAATGTCCGCATTTTGAGGGATGCGAGAAGTACGCCATGCAGCAGGGAGCGGGAATGGCGGTTGTAAAAAACGGCGAAGAAAAGGAAAGAGCCGCTGTTGAATTTCTCAAATGGTTTACGGAGGCTGAAAGAAACATATCTTTCAGCGTAAGCGCATCTTATCTTCCCGTTCAGAAGAAAGCCAACGACATGGAATATATAAGATCCGTCGCAGGCTCTATGGACGACAGGGTGGAAAAGGCTTTTGAGGCGTCGTTGGAAACTATAAAAAACAGCAGGCTTTATACTCAGGATATATATGAAAAAGGCTTTGAATTCAGAGCTTACCTAAAAAAAGCAATGACGGACGTTGCACGTGAAGACAGAGGAAAGGTTGTTTCGGAGATGGATAAGGGAGCGTCTTATAAGGATGCTTTATCCGAATTTGTTTCCGATGATTATTTTGAAGACTGGTATGCGAGAGTGTGTAGGGACATTAAGGAATTTGAGTAATGAAAAAATCAGGTATACAGCACAGTATATTCAGAAGGATAATGCTCCCTTTGGTTGTATTAATAGTATTTGAGTCTCTTTTTTCCGTGTTTTTTATAAAGACGGTGGGGGTGATTGACGAGCTCAAGTCGAACGGCAGAAGTATTATTGATAAGCAGGTTGAAAACAGAAGGGACTATATAGAGCATTATATGGTCGGAGTTTGGAGCGATTTAAGCTCCTTTGCCGATTATATCAATGACAGGACTGAAAATTTAATTGATAAGGGGCGTATTTCCGTTAAAAATCTGGATGACTCTTCATTTTCCTGTGAACCTATACTTGACAGCATATATGACAGGCTCCTGGTGGAATTCAGAACCAGAAGAGTATCGGGCATGTACATTATATTCAATACCGATAATATATCCGAGTCTTCTCTTGATGAGATAGAC
>CAUVOD010000064.1:0-8401 GCA_963553525.1 uncultured Lachnospiraceae bacterium
CCCAGCGTTTCTTATTCGATGAAAAGGCTGAGAGAAAACGGATATATAGTCTGGAATGAGGAAAAGCACATTTCTCTTACCGAGAGCGGCTTAAGTATTGCCAGCGACATATATACCAGACACAAAAGGCTTATTGATCTGTTTGTGGCTCTGGGTGTCGATCTTGAAACCGCAACCAAAGACGCTCATAAGGTGGAGCACGACCTGAGCGATGTGACGTTTGAAGCCATCTGCCGCTACTCCATCAACCACCTGCATCAGGTTCATAAGGACTGCCTCCAATACTGTAAAAATCCGCAGGCGGACTGTTTGGAAGAAAAGAAGCTTACTTTAATCTAAAAATAACCGCTCTGTTGAAGTATCTCATAAATTAATTTAAATCTTATTATTAAGCATAAAATTCGAGACTGCCGCACTAATGCGGCAGCCTTTATATTTTACTTTAAAATTATACAAAGCCGTAAATCCTCAGCTTCTTTTGCCTGGCTTATAGCCGGCGGTAAATGCTGATTTTTACAATTTTTAAGTTTCAATTCTTAGTATAAATACGGGTTTTATTTACTCTGAAATTACTCAACCACATTGCCCATATCATACATTCCCGCTTTTTGATCCTTCAAAAACTTAGCCGCCGCTATGGCTCCTTTTCCGAAAACGGCTCTTGAATATGCCCTATGAGAGAAGCTTATAACCTCGTCAGCACCCGCAAAAATCACTTCATGATCCCCCGGTATGCTGCCCCCCCTTACGGAAGAGATACCGATTTCATTTTCAGGTCTCTCCTCTCTTCTGCCCGTTCTGTCATATACATAATCATACTCGGCTGAGGAAGCTTTTTTTACGGCGTCCGCAAGCATAAGAGCGGTTCCGCTGGGAGCGTCTATCTTATGCTTGTGATGCTTTTCAATTATCTCAACATCAAAACCCGCGGCTGTAAGGATTGGCGCAGCTTCTTTAAGAACCTTGATAAGGGTATTTATTCCGAGACTCATATTCCCGCTTCTGAGAACCGGAACTTTTTGCGACAACTTATTTACCGCAGCAAGCTGTTCGTCCGACAATCCCGTCGTGCATATTACAAGCGGAAGCTTTTTTTCTTCGCAGCACTTCAGCAGATCGTCCGCCGCCTCGGAAGTGCTGAAATCTATCACAACATCCGCTGCCTCCTTAACCTCCGACACGGATTTATATACGGGATATGCGGCGCTTATATCATCTCTAAGATCAACTCCGGCTGTTATTATGATATCCTTATCCTCTTTTGCAAGATCCGATATCATCCTTCCCATTCTGCCGCCGCAGCCGTGAAGAATTACTCTTATCATATTATTCCGAACTCCTGCATTTCTTTTTTCAGAATTTTTGCGGCTTCCTCGCTCATTTCAACAAGAGGGAGCCTGAGATTTGTGCTTTTATAGCCCATATATGAAAGAGCTTTTTTTACAGGTATGGGATTTACCTCTGAAAAAAGCGCTTTAATAAGCGGCTCAGCCTTTATCTGGATTTTGGCGGCTCCCTTATAATCTCCCTCAAGAGCCATCCTGCACATATCATGCGTTTCCCTGGGAGCGATATTGGAAAGCACGGATATTACCCCGAAACCGCCCAATGAAATAATGGGAACTATTACATCATCGTCGCCTGAATATACTTCAAGACCTTCTCCCGCCAGATTCAGAGCCCTTAATGTTGCCGGAAGACTTCCGCCGGCATCCTTTATTCCTACAACATGCTCCACTTCCTTATAAAGTCTGGCAACCGTCTCCGGAGCTATTGTAGTACCCGTTCTGGTAGGGACGTTATACAAAATAATCGGAATATCAACCGCATCGGATATTGCACTGTAATGTCTGAAAAGTCCCTCCTGAGTAGCCTTATTATAGTAAGGCGTAACGGAAAGAACGGCATCCGCTCCCAAATCCTGTGCTTCCTTTGAAAGTTTAACGGCAGTTTTGGTACAGTTGGAGCCTGCGCCTGCTATTACCGGTACTCTGCCGTTAACGGTTTTTATACAGTGTCTTACGACCTCCATATGCTCGGCTTCCGTCATGGTGGCGGATTCGCCCGTCGTACCGCACACGATGATAGAGTCGGTTTCATTTTCGATCTGGAACTCTATCAGCCTGTCAAACTCTTCATAATCAACAGCTCCGCCTTCTCCGAAAGGCGTTGCTATAGCCACGCCCGCACCTTTAAATACAGCCATTTGAACCTCCTATACAAACAAAAACTTTGTTATTTGCCGCCTCTCATATTTTTTAAATTATATCATTCACATAAAAGCATTACAACGTGTTTGGATTGTTGTAATTGTGCTTGCATTGCATTATTCAGTAAGCACGGCTGCAACAGTTTGAAATTTATTTTATCTGACATCCCGTTTCATATTAAAACAGAGCAAAAGACCGGTATCTTTCGCCCTGTTTTTACACCGGATATTATATATTTTTTCGGTGCGCAGATAATTCCTTGCAGCACGTATAAGTATATGCGGTAAGATTTGTTTTCTTTTACTTATTTATGTCCAGATCTACGGTAACCTGATAGAAGTCCGTAGGATGATATTCATAGCCGGTAACGGAGGACTTGGAAATCATGCTCATCTTAAGGAAGGAGCAGAATACCCACGCATTGTCGTCAAGAATTACCTGCTGCATCTTAATCGCAAGCTCTCCCCGTTTTGCGGTATCAAACTCTACAGCCATCTGCTTTGCAAGAGCTTCCATTTCATCAGAATGAAAATGTCCCTTGTTCTTTGAAGAGCTGTCCAGACAGAAGGATGTAAAGAAATATTCAGGATCACCGATACTTGCATTGACATTTGCGGAAGCATATACATCCCAAGCTCCCATATCCGTAATAATACTGTTATGATCCGCCGTGGAATTGATGTCGACCGCTATTCCTATGTCCTTAAGCGTCGCCTGTGCAAATTCAGCCAATAAAGGAAGCTCCTGGCGGCTTGGATATGTAAGCCATTTAATTTCAAGCTTTTTACCGTCTTTTTCACGGATTCCGTCTCCGTCCCCGTCGATCCATCCCGCTTTCTCCAAAATCTCCTTTGCTCCCTCGGGGTCATAGCTCTCCGTAGTTATGTTGCTTCCTCCAAAGGAGAAGCTGTCGGGAAAAACTCCCGTGGCAACTTCCCCGTTTCCGTCCAAAAGTCCCGATACGAAGCCTTCCTTGTCTATACCCATTGCAATCGCTTTACGTACGGCGGGGTCGGAAGCAATAGGACTCTCGTAATTCATCCAGCAGAAAAATGCCCTTGATGTGGCAATCTGCGAAAACTGATAGTCGTCATTTCTGAAAAGATCGTATGCCTCATACGCCATTCCGTATGCGGCATCAATATCTCCCGCCTGCAAAGCCGCCGAAAGCGTATCCCCGTCGGAAATAGTCCTTATGGTCAGCTCGTCTATATGCGGCATTCCTCCCCAATAGTTCTCGTTTTTTACCAGATCAAGATGGTCTCCGCTTTCACAGTCCACCGCTATATAAGGTCCCGTACCGGCAACGATTCCTCCGTCAAAGCCCGCATCCACGTCAATGATACAGCCGTACGGATCACAGAGATAGTTAAGAAGAGCCGGACGCGGAACACTCGTTTTAAGAGTCAATATCTGACCTTCGGCGCTTATTTCCTCAAGCATCAGATCTCCGGGAGCTCTGTCGTGCGTTTCGATAAGGTGTTCAAGACATTGCTTTACGGCTTCCGCATCCATGCTGCGCCCGGAAGAGAATTTTACCCCGTCACGCAGAGTGATTTTCCACGTATACTCGTCCTCATTTTCCCATTCCGCAGCAAGCCACGGTGTAAGCTCCATTTCATCCGACAGCTTAAAAAGAGTCTCTCCTATACCGTAGCGGATAGCAGCCCATCCGGCGTAATCATTATGAGGATTTACGTCGGGCTCCGCATTTTCGGGATTAAAGGTGGTATCTCCTATAACCATGGTCTTTTTTGCCGATTCCGCAGATACCTCCGTCTGTGAAACCGCACTTGATGAAGCGGACGAAACTCCGCTTTCCGTGCCTTTACTGCAACCCGCAAAAAGAGTTCCTACAAGACACAGCGTTAAAAAGCTTGTAACAATTCGTTTCATTTCAGTTTTCCTCCCTTGTATGATGAATTTTTATATATAAGGCAGCCGCCTTCATAACACGCTATTTATATGCCGCAATTAAAAAAATCGGAACGGGATTATAGAACTCGTCTATTTCCGCATATATTCTCCCGTATACTCCTTTATCAAGAGTGATGCGTTCAAATCCCGCCTTCATAAGAAGCTGTATATCCATAAAGGGTCTTTCAGGCTGTCCTTTTCCTATCTTCCTGGTAATTTCGGCATTTTCTTTAATCATATCCTCCGAAAGAAGCATGTGAGCATGCTCCTTGGGAAGCTTCGTTATATCATTGCCGCCAAGAGCCGCATAATAATCGGCGTCAAAATTAATCAATACTCCTCCGGGCTTTAAGAGCCTATACCATTCACAATACGCTTTTCCCATGTGAGGAAGGGTCCATGTAAGATTACGTGTAACTATTGCGTCAAAACTCTCGGGATCAAATTCCGGTTCTTCAGCATCCATAACCTGAAAATCAGCTTTCAAATCAAGAGCGGACGCCATATCTTTCGCCTGAGATATCATTGCGGGAGTCAAATCAATCCCGACGGCTTCATATCCTTCGGCAGCAAGCAGACATGCCAAAAAACCGCTTCCAGTTCCGATATCCAAAATACGTGCCGATTTATCGGCAGGCAGATACCTGTTCATTTCCTCAAGCCAGCCTGCACGTTTTCTGCTTTTAAATTCTCTGCATCTTTGCTTTCCGAAATCATCAGCACGTAATGACCAGTAATTTGTGATCCTCTTCTTAATAGCTTCCATATACCTCACATCTCTTTGTATTTTGTAAAATTACGCCTTTATTCCATTATCGCCTAATAAAGCTCATAATATACTGTCTATAAGGTGCTTAGTGTAAGCATTTCGGGGATTTCGTATAATATCGACGGGACATCCCTGTTCTACAATTCTTCCCTTGTACATTACCAGCAGGCGTGTACAGAACTGTTGAACAAGCGCAATGTCATGACAAATAAATAAAATTGAAAGCCTCTCCCCGTAATGCTCACGAAGCCCATTGAGCAATTCCATGATTTCTTTCTGAATGGTAACGTCCAGAGCGGAAGTGGCTTCATCGCAAATAAGGAGCATCGGCTCAACCGCCAAAGCTCTTGCTATGGCTGCGCGCTGACATTGACCTCCGCTTACCTGATGAGGATAACGATCAGCAAAATCCGCCGTCAGTCCGCACTTAAGCAACAGCTTTGACACTCTGTCCTTAGTATCACGTCTTGACATTCCGATATTTCTTAGACTTTCTCCTATACCGTCGCCCAGGGTGCAACGCGGATCGAAAGAATCCGCCGGAGTTTGAAATACCATCTGCATTTTTCTGTATAACGCACGAAGGCTCTTTCCCTTAGCCTCGGTAATATTCTCTCCGTCCAGCATGATTCTGCCTTCCGTAACATCAGTAAGTCTCGTTATCATATTGGCAACCGTACTCTTTCCGCTGCCGCTCTCTCCTATGATCCCAAGACATTCTCCGCTTTTTAACGAGAAGCTTACATGATCAACCGCCGTGAAATCCGGCTGCCCCCTTCGTGAAAAAATTTTAGTTAGATTATCCGCCTTTAAAATCGTGTCCATAATTCTCATATTCTAATATGCGGCACAGCCGACATAAGCAGTTTAGTGTAGTCTTCCTTAGGAGAGTTAAGCACCTGTTCGGTTTCACCGTACTCCACCGTTTCCCCGTTTTTCATGACAAGAACCTTGTCTGCCATAGCGCCTATAACCCCGATATTGTGAGTGACCAGAACAATCGCCGTTTTGAAACACTCTCTAACTAAAAGCATTTCCTCAACCACCTGCTTCTGTACGGACACATCAAGAGCCGATGTGGGTTCATCGGCTAAAAGAACTCCGGGGGAAAGGAGCATTGCCGACGCAATACCTACACGCTGCTGCATGCCTCCCGAAAGCTCGAAGGGATAGCTGTCAAGGATTCGCTTCACATTTTCAAATCCCAGCCGATGAAGAAGATCCGAAACTCGAATATTGAAGTCTTCTTTGCTGACAGCCTGATGTTCGGTCATACTCTCGTACAGTTGTGCTCCTACGCTTCGAATAGGACAGAAAGAGCTTCCCGAGTTCTGAAAAATCATCCCTATCTTGACTCCGTTAATATTACGCATTTCAGCTTCGCTGAGGGCAAGAAGACTCTTCCCTTCATTCAAAATATCTCCGCGTGTAACCGATCCCGAAGCCCCCAGCAATCCCATTGCGGCTCTGATAAGCGTTGATTTACCGGATCCGCTTTCGCCTACTATGCCCAGAATCTCACCCTCATTTACACAAAAGCTTATGTCCCTAACCGCCAAAGAGCCGTTATAGCGGATATCAACATTTTCATAACGAAGTATTTCCGCCATATCAAAGCCCCCTTGATTTCGGATCGACATAATCTCTTACGGTATCTCCCAAAAGATTGAATATCATAACTGAAATAAATATCGCAAAGCCCGGAGCAAGTGTGATCCACGGAGCGGTTGTAAGAAGACTGCGGGTATCGCTCATCATGCTCCCCCACTCCGCAGTAGGCGGCTTTGCACCGAGTCCTAAAAAGCTTAAGCCTGCAAGCTCCATCATCATAGTTCCGATATCCAGCATGGACGTCACAAGAACGGGTCCTATAATGTTGGGTAAAATATGTTTTATAAAAAGCTTTACAGTACCGCTGCCCGACAATATTGCCGCTTTCATGTACGTCATTTCTTTTTGAACCAGCGTCTGACTCCTTGCAATACGGGCATATTTGGGCCACGAGATTGCCGCAAGTGCAATAATGGCGTTCTGAAGTCCTCCTCCAAGTACTCCCGCCACCGCAAGGGCAAATACAAGACCCGGAAATGCCAAAAACATATCCGATATACGCATAAGCACCGTATCAATCCATTTTCCGTGCCAGCCGCAAAAAACTCCTATAACCGTACCCGTACACGTCACTACGGCTACAAGTAAAAGAGTGGAATATATACTGGTTCTGCTTCCGACTATCACTCGTGAAAACATATCTCGTCCGTAACGATCCGTTCCAAGCAAATGCAGAGCGGAAGGGGCAGCCTTTGCATTTGAAAGATCCTGCAGATACGGATCATACGGAGTAAGATATTCCGAAAAGACCGAGCATAACAGCAGAATCAACGCAAGCGTTCCGAATACGACAAGTCGCATTTTTACACTATTATTTTGAATCTTCCGAATTTTCATCATCTGCACGCTCATATTTGACCCGCTCCCGATCTAATGCGCGGATCCAATGCGTGATACAAAAGATCCGTGACCAAATTGATCAGAACATAAATGACTGCCATCCAGACAACATAAGCCTGAATAATAGGATAGTCCCGCATGGTAATGGCATCAACAGCCAGCTTACCCACTCCGTCCCACATAAATATACTTTCGATGATGGCGGTTCCTCCCAATAAACTTCCTATCGAAACTGCAAGCAAAGTAATGATGGTAAGCATGGAAGATCTGAGTACGCTTCTTCGAAGAGTCACGCTTTTTCTGATTCCTCTAGCCCTTGCCCCCGTTATATATTCCTTATTAAGCTCCTCCATAACCGTTGCCCTGACCTGCCGCATATATTTCGCCGACATGGAAATTGCCAAAGCAAGAGCGGGCATAACCGCACTTTTTACAGAAACCCCGCTTGCAATAACGGGAAAAATTCGCAGCTTTATAGCAAAAATCTGCATTAAAAGCAGCGCTGCAAAAAAATTGGGCATTGAATTTCCGATGAAGCTGAAAAAACGCAGAAAATAATCTGTAAATTTATCATGATTGACCGCTGCAAGCACTCCAAGCGGAATCGATATTATAACGGTAAGCGATATTGAAAATACGGTGAGCATAAGAGTGGCAGGCAGCTTGGATGTAAAGGTCTCCAATACATTTCTGCCTGAAATGTAGCTTATCCCCATATCACCTGTAATCATGCCTCCCAGCCAGGAAACATATTGCGTAATAAAGGGCTTATCTAAACCCAGCTCCTCCCTTTTTGCGTCAATAACCTCCTGTGAAACCGCATTTCCGGTATTTGAATACAGCTCCTCCACGGCGTCGCTGCCCGCAATTCTCATCATTGCAAATGACAAAAATGTTATTCCCAGCAATACCGGAATCAGCTGTAAAAGTCTCCGTACTATATATTTTCGCACCTCAACTCCCCGCTTTTACTACATATATATTCCTGATAAGCACAAATTTGAGTTATAGGACAAAACGTGTTGATGGCTAATCCCATTGATCATAGAATCTG
>CAUVOD010000065.1:0-8335 GCA_963553525.1 uncultured Lachnospiraceae bacterium
AGTTGACATTATAGCCTTTTGGGGGTATTCTCTCCTAGTTGGCTTAAAAGGGCTTTTTAAATATGGAAAATGATTTTTTAAAGGACATGGACATAGTATCACCCGAGAAATACATAATGAAGGGTGGAATACCGCTTGTGGGAGAGGTGGAAATAGGAGGGGCGAAAAATGCCGCTCTTCCTATTCTTGCCGCCGCCGTTATGACCGATGAGGAGGTTATAATAGAGAATGTGCCCGATGTGAGAGATACGAGGGTTCTCCTTCAAGCCATTGAGTCCATAGGAGTAAGGATAAAAAGGATAGACAGACATACCGTCTCAATGAATTCCTCCAGCGTTAAAAATCATCCTATAGAAAATGACTTTATAAAGAGAATAAGAGCGTCCTATTATCTTATAGGGGCTCTGCTGGGTAAATATAATGAAGCCTATGTGGTACTTCCGGGAGGCTGTAATATAGGACTTCGTCCCATAGACCAGCATATTAAAGGTTTTGAAGCTCTGGGAGCGGAGGTTGACACCAGCTGCGGCTTTATAAACGCAAGATCCAAAAAGCTTGTGGGAAGCCATATTTATTTGGATGTGGTGAGTGTGGGAGCCACTATAAATGTTATGATGGCGGCGTCCATGGCGGAAGGAAAAACCATCATTGAAAATGCCGCCAAAGAGCCTCACATCGTGGATCTTGCAAACTTTTTAAACAGTATGGGAGCGAATATACGCGGTGCGGGAACGGATGTCATACGCATAAAGGGAGTATCAAAGCTTCACGGAACAAGATATGCCATAATACCGGATCAGATAGAGGCGGGAACCTTTATGATGCTTGCGGCGTCCACGCACGGAGATATTACGCTTAAAAATGTCATACCCAAGCATCTTGAATCCATATCATCCAAGCTCATGGAAATGGGATGTCAGATTCAGGAGTCCGATGATATGGTGAGAGTATTTGCAAGCAGGAGATTGAATGCGACTCATGTCAAGACTCTTCCTTATCCGGGATTTCCGACAGACATGCAGCCTCAGATCACAACGGCGCTTTGTCTTGCAAGCGGTACATCCATTATAACCGAATCTATTTTTGAAAACAGATTTAAATATGTGGATGAACTCAGTAAGATGGGGGCTGATATAAGAGTTGAAGGCTCTACCGCCATAGTCAGCGGAAGAGAGGCTATGACCGGCGCAAAGATAATCGCCCCCGATTTAAGAGCCGGAGCCGCTCTTGTCATGGCGGGACTCCAAGCCGAAGGATATACGGAAATCGACAATATCCATTTCGTCGAGCGGGGATATGAGGATTTTCATTTAAAATTAAGGGAAGTCGGAGCGCAGATAGATATAGTATCCTCCGATAGAGAGCTTAAGAAATTCAGACTTAAATATGCCTGACGCCTGTATTTATATTATGGCTTCTATAGTTAAATCCTTTTCTTTGGAAAGATCTACATAACTGTTTCCCACGCGCACCGTCGGACGGGAATATCTGTCTGTGTTTATATAAACGATATCTCCGATTCTTCCGTCGGATAATTTGACTCTGTTGAACAGATACGTATTTATAACATTGGAAATAAAGGTCATAATGGCGAAGGTGTCATATTTTTGAAGTCCCTCGTCCTCCAATATGGAAATAGCGGTAAACGGGCAGAGCGGACCTCTGTATACCCTTGCCGACGTTACGGCATCATATACGTCGGCTACCGATATGTATTTTGAAAAAATATCTATTTTATCGCTTTTGAGTCCGAAGGGATATCCGCTTCCGTCACAGCGCTCATGGTGCTGCAGTACGGCAAATTTAATATGCGGGTCGATGTTCATATTTTTTACGAATTCATAGCCTCTTACGGTGTGTCCCTTTATTATCTCATATTCCTCATCGGTGAGCTTTCCGGGCTTTTTTATGATACTGTCCGGTATGAAAAGCTTTCCTACATCATGGATGAGAGCCGCCTGAGTAAGCAGATTCAGATCAGATTCGCTTAAATTCATCCATCTTCCCAGGGCGTTCGATATAAGAGAAACATTTACGCTGTGTGCATAGGTTTCGTCGTTATACTGTCTGAGCGAGTGGAGCATGTCGAATACCGCCGAAGGATTGGATACCTCGTCGGCAAGATTGAACACGGGCTGTGTCAGATCGTTTACATCGATTTCTTTTCCGGATTTAACCAGATCGTTTAACTTCCTTCCGAAATCTGAAAAGGTCTCCTCGAAATCCTGCTTAAATTGCTTAAATACTTCGGTTTCCTTAAGCTTTTCGGAATGAGATCTGGTATCTTCGGGAACTTGTGCTTTTTCTTTTGAGGAAGAGGATATAGATTCGTCAATCAAAACATCGACTGAAACATAAAGCTTAAGCTTTTCAATAAGAGTGTCGTCAAGAGCTACACCTTTTTTAAAGATGATGTTTTTTGTGTTTAAGGAATATATATTTTCGCCCAGCACCATGCCTGGCTTTAGCTGTGGAATCGAATATTTTCTCATAATATCGGATTATATTTCAAAATGCTATTAAAAGCAATGATTATATTATTAAGAAAGTAAATAACAGCTAAAATTAAATATGGTATACCTGACTTAACCAAAGAGAAATGAGGGTTTCAGTATTAGCGTGTACTGCAAAACTCATTGAATGTGTTATAATATCTCGACAAAATAAAAGGAAAATATGAAGGTTATTAAAATATGTGTGGAATAGCGGGCTTTTTTGACAGGAAATCGTCAAAAGAAGAGAAGTTGAAGACGGTAAAGGGCATGGCTGAAAAGATACGGCATCGAGGTCCTGACGGGGAAGGGTATTTTGCGGACGAAAATGTCGCGCTTGCTCATAAAAGACTTTCAATAATGGATATAGAGGGCGGAGCGCAGCCCATGTATTCAAATGACGGAAGATATGTGGTCGTATTTAACGGTGAAATATATAATTTTAAAGAATTGAAGGAAGAGCTTTCGGGATACTCTTTTTCAAATAACTGCGATACCGAGGTTCTGCTCGCAGGATATGAAAAATGGGGAGAGGATATTACGGAGCACTTGAGGGGGATGTTTGCCTTTGCACTCTATGATACCCTTAAAGGAAGCCTTTTTATTGCAAGAGATCACTTCGGAATAAAGCCTCTTTATATATATGAAAAAGATGATGTGATAATGTTCGCCTCCGAGATAAAGGCGTTTTTTGCGCATCCTCTGTTTGAAGCTTCTCTTGATGAGAGTCTTTTATCCTGTTACATGACCTTCTCCTTTACGCCCACGACAAAAACTTTTTTTTCGGGAGTAAAAAGACTTGATGCTGGTCACAGTCTTCTTATAGAGGACGGGAGTATAAAGGAAAAGACATATTTTGAACTGTCCTATACTCTGGGAGAGGGCGTAAAAGGCGATGAGATACAAAAAATAGACGACTGCATGAAGGACTCCGTAAGTCATCATATGATAGCGGACGTCGAGGTCGGATCGTTTCTTTCGGGAGGAGTTGATTCCTCATATCTGGTGGCGCTTGCAAAGCCCGCCAAAACCTTTACCGTAGGTTATGCGGATAAAAGATATTCGGAGATAGATAATGCCGGGGAGCTTGCTGAAAAACTCGGAATTGAAAATTATTCAAAGCTCATAACTCCGGAGGAATATATAGCTGCGATAGATGACGCAATTTATCATATGGATGAACCGTCCAGCGATCCCGCCATCATATCGCTTTATTTTGTGGCGAAGGAAGCCGCCAAACAGGTCAAGGTGGTTTTATCGGGAGAAGGAAGCGACGAGTTCTTCGGGGGCTACAATACCTATCATACTCTTACGGAATACGGCGCATATGATAAAATTCCTTTTCCCGTGAGAAATGCGATAGCCAGGGCTCTTAGAGGAGCAAAGCCTTTCAGGGGCAGGAATTTCCTTGTAAGAAGAGGCTTAAGGCTTGAAGATTATTATGTGGGTATAAGCAGGGTTTTTGAAGATTCCGAGATAAGGAAGCTTTCCAAAATTCCGATCAGCCTTACTTCAAAGGAGGTAACCTCGCCGATTTTCGGCGAAACCTTAAAAGCTATAAGATATTCGGAAAATAAGGAGCTGTCAAAAGAGCTTTTGGAAAAATCCAAGGAACTTGTCATGATGCAGGCTCTTGATATCAGATGCTGGCTTGTAAAGGATATTTTGCAGAAGGCTGACCGCATGACCATGGCTCATTCTCTTGAAGGCAGAGTCCCTTTTACCGATAAGGAGGTATTTAAGCTCGCTTCAAAACTTCCGTTTGAATGCAAGGTTACAAAAGACAAAACCAAGGCTGCACTCAGAGAGGCTGCTAAAAACAGTATACCCAACGACTCCTATGCCAGAAAAAAGCTGGGCTTTCCCGTGCCTGTCAGAGAGTGGATGAAGGAAGGAAGACTTTATGAAGAGGTAAAGAGCACCTTGTCGTCCGAAACGGCTGAAAGATTTTTTAATACGGATATGCTCATGAATATGCTTGAGGAGCACAGGCTCGGCAAAAAGGACAGATACAGAAAGCTCTGGAACGTATTTATTTTTGTCAGATGGTACAATATTTTTATGAAAAAATAAGATAAAACGAAGTCGTATTCAATAAAGAGGAAACTTAACATGATTGAAACTTCCAATATGCAGAATGCACCGCTGCTTCAATGTGCAAATTTAGTAAAAAAATACGGAAATAAAACCGCAATTTCCGGAATAAGCTTTTCTGTGGGAAGAGGCAGGATACTGGGACTGTTGGGACCCAACGGTAGCGGCAAAACCACTCTTTTAAAGCTTGCTGCGGGGCTTCTTACTCCGAGTGCGGGTGCGATATTTGTTGACGGAAGCAAGCCCGGGATATATACCAAGCAGCTTGTTTCTTATCTGCCCGACAGGAATTTTCTTGACGGAGACATGACATTTAAGGACAGCTGTAAGTTGTTCAAGACTTTTTTTGAAGATTTTGATACGGATCTCGCAATGAGGCTGCTTGAAGATCTCGAAATAAACAAAAATCACAGATTCAAATCCCTGTCAAAGGGCACAAGAGATAAGGTTCAGCTTATACTTGCCATGAGCAGAAGGGCTCTGCTTTATATTCTGGACGAGCCGATTGCAGGAGTGGATCCCGCCACCAGGGATTATATTTTGGATACCATTTTGGGAAGCAGATCGGCGGAGTCCACCGTAATTATTTCCACACATCTCATACAGGATGTTGAAAAGGTGCTGGATGACGTGCTTTTTATAAAGGAAGGCAGCATCGCTCTTTATAACAGTGCGGAAGAGGTGAGAAAAGAAAACGGAAAAACAATAGATGAGGTGTTCAGAGAAATTTACGCCTATCATTCACGGTTTGGAGGTCAATAATATGTTTGGAAAAATGTTGGGACAGGAATTCAGAAATACCTGGAAAATACCGGCAGCCCTGACAGTCTTTGCAATTATCATGAGCATATTTGCGAGATTTTTGATTGAATTTATGAAGAGCAACACATATCGCTATCAGGTGCCCGCCGTTTTAAAGGTGTCGATAGGAATTGTGCTGTTTTTATATGTTATATCCATTATGGCAACCAATTTTCTGCTGGTATTTTCCATGCCGCTCAGGTTTTATAAAGAGTCGTTCAGCAATATGGGATATCTGTACAATACGCTGCCTATAAGCAAGTCGGATTTTTTTGCGTCGCATGTAATCGTGAGCGGATTGTGGATAATGGAATACGTAACGGTCACCGTGCTTTGTATATACAATGTTTTTATAGGAGCGGTATATGCCGAAGCGCTTTTGGACGAGGTGCGTACCTTTATTTTAAGAGAAGTAAAGCTGGTTGCGGCGGACTCTCCCGTGTTTTTCACATTGACGGTTGTTGTATACATAATTACCATGCTTATTTATCCGTTTATCAGGGTTATTATAATGAATTTTTCCGTATGTCTCGGACAGATTTTCCAAAAGCACAGGGGAGTTATGGCTGTCGTAATGTATTTTGTGGTAGTAAACGCAATAGGCATAATAAACGGAACGGCGTACGGAGTCATATCGATCAGCAACAGATGGAGAGGGGATACGGTCAGAAACATATTTTTTATGTTTGTTGTGAATCTTGCGCTGATGTTGGCTGAAGCCGTTATAATGTGGCTCGTGTCCGTTAACAGAATGGAAAAGCACCTGAATCTGGAATAAACATAATAACAACAAAATATACACGTAATAACATATATGAATTATATAACACATTCTGAAAAAGAAACATTTGAGCTCGGGGTCGAATTCGGTAAAAATGCAAAAGCGGGTGAGGTTTATGCTCTGAACGGAAGTTTGGGAAGCGGAAAGAGCGTATTCGCCAGAGGCTTTGCAAGGGGGCTTGGAATTGAAGCTCCCATACCCAGCCCGACATTTACCGTTATGAATATGTATGAGAAAGGCAGACTTGCCTTTTATCACTTTGACGTGTACAGGCTTGCCGATCAAAGCGGGGATCATACTCTCGAATCCAATGGAATCGAGGAGAGGCATTGTGGTGGAAGTGGTGATTATACTCTCGAATCCAATGGAATCGAGGAGAGGCATTGTGGTGGAAGTGGTGATTATACTCTCGAATCCAAGGGATTCGAAGATAGTTATTGTGCTGGAAGCGAGATTTATGCATTCGTATCCCAAGAAGCAGAAGATCAGCTTGTGGATATAGGCTTTTTTGATTATGTATCTGCCGGCGGGGTCTGTCTGATAGAATGGGCTCTGCTTGTGGAAGGGATTCTGCCTAAGGATACAATAAAAATAAATTTTAAAAAGCATGAAGGTGAAGCTGATGTCAGACGCATTGAGGTTATGAACAAAGGTCGGTAAAATAATGAAAATATTGGGAATTGATACCTCCGGAACTTCGGCTTCCGTGGCGCTGTCCGAAAACGGAAGGCTTGTGGGCTGCTTTTCTTTGCAGCATAAGCTTACTCACTCCGAAACTCTTATGCCCATGCTTGAAAATATGTCCGGGCTTATTGACCTTGATATGAACAGCATTGATTATATAGCGGTAACTTCGGGTCCCGGATCGTTTACGGGGCTTAGAATCGGAGCTTCCACCGTAAAGGGGCTTGCATTCGGATTAAATAAAGACATTATAGCAATATCCACACTTGAGGTTTTGGCGTACGGGCTTTACGGGGCGCACGGTCTTATCTGCCCTATGCTTGACGCAAGGCGCTCTCAGGTATATACCGCTCTCTATTCGTTTTCATCCGAAAATATACTTGATAATAAGAGAGAGCTTATAACGGTGAAAGAGCCGTCGGCTGTAAGCATAGAAGAGGCTGCGGAAAATATAAATTCCGTATTCGGGGAAAAATACGCCTTTGATAAGTCGGCATTTGTGTATCTGACCGGAGACGGTGTGGAGGTGTATTTGGATAAGCTTAAAGAGTTGATAAAAGCTCCTCTTTGTACAGTCCCCCTTAATAACAACAGGCAGCTGGCTTCGGCGCTTTGCGCACTTGCCGAATATAAAGTACGAAAAGGAGAGACCATAAAGCCGGAGGCTCTTAAACTCGAATATTTAAGAGTATCACAGGCTGAGAGGATGAAGAGTGGAAAAGCTGATTGAGTCGAACGAGCTTAAATACAGTATAAAATATATGACGGATGAAGATATAGATATGGCTGTGGAGCTTGAAAAAGAAAGCTTTTCCGATCCGTGGAACTCAGGGCATTTTTTCTTTGAGCTTCATGAAATGAAATCTCTTATGCTCGTTGCCAAAAAAGAATCTGAGCTTTTGGGAATGATATGTATAAGTACGGTTTTGGATGAAGCGAGCTTGGATACCGTTTCCGTTTTTGAAGGATACAGGAGAAAAAAAATAGCCGAAAATCTGCTCGGTACGGCTATTTCGCTGCTGAAGGAAAGAAAGATAAGCTCGATCACCTTGGAGGTCAGAAGGTCAAACGCTCCGGCAATAGCCCTTTATGAAAGCTTCGGCTTCAAATTTGAAGGATACCGCCCGAATTACTATTCAAAGCCGACTGAAGATGCGGCGATATACTGGATACGGGATTTGAATGCTCGGATATGAGAGGGAAAAATGCGTAGCACGGATGTTCCGGTTTTTCGACCGAATGTTTATCAGGGCACGGATGCCCTGATATGAGGGAGAAAAAATGTGGAACATGGATGTTCCGGTTTTTCGACCGAATGTTTATCAGGGCATGGATGCCCTGATATGAGGGAGAAAAAATGTGGAGCAGGACGCTCGGATTTTTTGAGTGAGCGCTTGTCCGATCACGGATGCTCGGATACTGAAGGAGAAAAATGTGGAACATGGATGTTCCGGTTTTTCGACCGAATGTTTATCAGGGCATG
>CAUVOD010000066.1:0-8268 GCA_963553525.1 uncultured Lachnospiraceae bacterium
CAGATTCTATGATCAATGGGATTAGCCATCAACACGTTTTGTCCTATAACTCAAAAATACACTCAGCCGATAACTGAAAACAAACGGTTTCTTTAAAAATTCAGTCGGCTGTTATCAAATATGATAAAAATCAATTACAAGTCCCGTAAAAATAAGAATGCTTGACAAAACAAAGAGTATATCTGATAATAACAAACGATATCAAATATATAGCAGTTGATGTGATGAGGTGACAAAATGTCCAGAAAAGCCACTATTTCAAAAGAAGATATAATCAATGCCGCATTTAATATTACGGCAAGGGAAGGCTTTGATAAGATAACTTCAAGAGGTCTTGCGGCTGAAGCGGGCTGCTCCACTCAGCCGATTTTCAGAATTTATGAAAATATGGATTCCTTAAAAAAGGATGTCTACGATAAAGCGGCAGGCTTTTATGAAGAATTTTACAAAAAAAATAACGGCAATAGCGAGACTCCGTTCAAGAGTTTGGGTATGGCATACATGAGCTTTGCGAGAAAATATCCGCAGTTATTCAGACTTCTTTTTCTCAGCTCAAGGAATGAAGATTTAAAGAGTATGTATGATCTTGTAAACGGCGGTGAGGAAACTGTTGCAAAAGAGGTTCAGAGAGCTGCAAGGCTTGGCTGCAAAGACCCCAACGGTCTTTTTATGAAGATGTGGATTTTCATACATGGAGCGGCATGTATGGCTGTTACCGGAGACAATGATCTTGATGACGCTCAGTTCGGTGCTTTTCTTGAGTCATGTTACAAGGATTTTAATTCATAAAAGGCTGAACGGATGGGGCTATGTCCAAAAAGAAAGTTATTGTTATAGGCTGCGGCGCGGCGGGAATGATGGCGGGTATAGCCGCCGCAAGAAACGGCGCCTCGGTAACGATAGTTGAAAAGAATGAAAAGCCCGGAAAAAAGATATTTATTTCCGGAAAGGGCAGGTGTAATGTCACAAATGCCTGCAACACACATGAATTTTTTGATTTCATAGTAAGAAACGGCAAATTTCTTTACAGCGCCGTATACAATTTCAGTAATTTTCAGGTTCAGGATTTCTTCAATGACAGGAGCTGCCCTTTAAAGGTTGAAAGGGGCGAAAGGGTTTTTCCGGTTTCCGATCGTTCGTCAGATATAATAAAAACTCTTGTAAAGGAGCTTAAGGATCTGAATGTCGAAATACTGTATAATACTCCGGTAAAAGATGTACTTGCCCAAGATAACAAGGTATATGGTGTTAAGATTTCCGAAAACGGAATTTTAAGCTTTGATTCCGTTATAGTTGCTACAGGGGGCTTGAGCTATCCCTCAACCGGATCGACAGGTGACGGATACTTGTTTGCCAAAAGTTTGGGGCATAAAATTCAGAAATGCGCACCCTCCCTCGTTCCCCTTGTCACCAAAGAAGAATGGTGCAAAAAATTACAGGGCTTATCATTAAAAAACGTAAGATTATATAATAAAAAAACAAAAGGTATTCCTCATTTTGACGAGTTTGGAGAAATGCTGTTTACCCATTTCGGGGTAAGCGGTCCGTTGGTTCTTTCCGCAAGCACTATCTATGAAAAGGGGAGTGAATGGAAACTTTTTATAGATTTAAAGCCGGCTCTCAGCATTGAGCAGCTCGAAGCGAGAATAGGCAGAGATCTGTACGAGCGAAAAGATAAGATATTCAGAAATTCTCTGGACGGCCTGTTTCCAAGAAGCTTGATACCCGTTATGGTTGAATTTGCGGAATCCGAGATGATAGGTATAGATAAAAATACCAAATCAAGCGGCGTTAATCCACGGCATATAAGGAGTTTCGCCGAGCTTTGCAAAGCCTTGCCGATTACAATTATTTCCGCAAGGGGATATAATGAGGCGATAATTACAAGAGGCGGAGTTGATGTGAAGGAAATCAATCCTTCTACAATGGAGTCAAAATTATGCTCCGGTCTTTATTTTGCCGGAGAAGTACTGGATGTTGACGCATACACCGGAGGCTTCAATTTGCAGATTGCGTGGTCAACGGGCAGTCTGGCCGGAGAATCTGCGGCGTCGGGAGAATAGAATGAAATATCATGCGATAGCAATAGACGGACCTGCGGGAGCGGGGAAATCTACAATAGCCAGGCTTGTAGCTTCAAGGGTTAATGCGGTTTATGTAGATACGGGCGCCATGTACAGGGCGATGACAATATACATGCTGAGAAATAATATTGATATTTTAAATGAAAAAGACGTATTAAAAGCCAGTGAAAATGTTGAAATATCAATAGCTTACGAAAACGGACAACAGCAGGTTTTTCTTAACGGAGAAAATGTAACCTCTCTTTTGAGGGAAGAGAAGGTGGGAGCCGCAACAAGCACCGTTTCCGGATATAAATTTATCAGAGAAAAGCTTGTTGATTTGCAAAGAAAACTTTCAAAAACATGCGATATCGTTATGGATGGAAGAGACATAGGCACGGTCGTGCTGCCTTTTGCAGCTCTGAAAATTTATCTTGACGCTTCCGTCGAGGTCAGAGCCGCACGCAGGTACAAAGAGCTGTCTCAAAAAGGCATAAGTGGCGACATTGATATTATAAAAAGAGATATAGAGGTCAGAGACGTTCAGGATATGACAAGAAAAGAATCTCCGCTCAAAAAGGCGGATGATGCCGTAGAGATAGACTCTTCAAGCCTTACAATAAATGAGGTTGCTGAAAAAATCATTTCTCTTTACGAAGAACGCATATAAGGAGTTTTATATAATGCCGGAAAGAAATGTTGAAATAATACTGGCAAAGAGCGCCGGCTTTTGTTTCGGAGTGGAAAAAGCGGTGGATGAGGTTTACAATCTTGTCGGGCAAACGGGCGAAGAAAAAGAGAGCGTTTATACTTACGGAGAAATCATCCACAATGAAGCGGTTGTGGATGATTTGGGCTCCAGGGGAGTTAAGATAATAGATGATGATTCAATAAATTCGGACGGAGGGCATACCGATGCCGAGCTTCCCGATAAGGGAACGGTTGTTATCCGCTCTCACGGAGTATCGAGGAAGGTATACGAAAATATAAATAAAAAGGGACTGAAACTCATAGACGCCACCTGTCCTTTCGTTACCAGAATACATAAAATTGTCAAAAAAGCCTCGGAAAACGGAAGTACGATAGTCGTTTTCGGACATGCGACTCATGCGGAGGTGAGGGGTATAACAGGCTGGGTTGAAGGAAAGTGCTTTGTTATAGAAAATGTGGAGGATGCGAAAAAATTCAGCGAGCCGACTGATATTTCCATAACAATGGTGTCACAAACCACGATGAATCCCGACAAATTTAAAGAAACTGTTGAAATTTTCAAAGAAAAAGGATATAATGTGTGCGTTGAGAATACGATATGCTATACCACGGGCGAACGGCAGCAGGAAGCTATGGGGATAGCGGAACATGTGGACGTTATGATAGTTATAGGCGGGGCGCACAGTTCAAATACGCGTGGGCTTTTTGATGTATGTGCCCGAAAATGTGAGAGAACATATCTTATTCAAGGCGTTGGGGATTTGAGAGGAAAGCTTTCAGGTAAGGAGAGGCGTATAGGCATAACGGCTGGCGCGTCCACCCCGTTAAATATTATTGAGGAGGTTCAGACGTATGTCAGAACAGGAACAGTCATTTGAAGAATTATTGGATGCCTCTTTCAAACCCGTGCATGTAGGCAAAGTGGTTGAGGGAACGGTTATCGACGTCAAGCCGGATGAAATTATTCTCAACATCGGCTATAAGTCGGACGGTATACTGCCCCGCTATGAATACAGCAATGAAAAAGACATCGACCTTACCACGGTAGCCAAAATCGGCGACGAAATGGAGGTTAAGGTCATCAAAACCAACGATGCCGACGGACAGGTGCTCGTATCATACAAGCGGCTTGCCGTGGAAAAGGGCAACAAGCGCATTGAGGATGCGTTCAACAACAAGGAAGTGCTTACAGCCAAGGTTGTACAGGTGCTTGGAGGCGGACTTGTTGTAGTGGTGGATGAAGTTCGTATATTCATACCGGCAAGCCTTGTTTCGGACACATACGAAAAGGATCTTAACAAATACAAGGATCAGGAAATTCAGTTTATCGTTACGGAATACAATCCCAAGCGCAGGCGCTATATCGGAAACCGCAAGGTACTCATTGCGGAGGAGAGAGCGACAAAGGCGAAAGCACTCTTTGAGCGCATAAATGTCGGTGACGTATGCGAAGGCGTTGTAAAGAATATTACCGAGTTCGGTGCGTTTATCGATCTCGGCGGTGCTGACGGACTTCTGCACATTTCCGAAATGTCGTGGGGACGTGTGGAGAATCCCAAAAAGGTATTCAGCGTCGGCGATACGGTCAAGGTTCTTGTTAAAAATATTGACGGCAGCAAAATAGCTCTTTCCCGCAAGTTTGATAATGAAAATCCTTGGAAGGATGCGGAAACGAGGTATGCCATCGGTAATGTGGTATCCGGTAAAATCGCCCGCATGACGGATTTCGGAGCCTTTGTAGAACTCGAACCCGGAATAGACGCTTTGCTTCATGTTTCTCAGATTGCAAAGGAGCATATTGAGAAGCCCTCGGATGTTCTCAAAACAGGTCAGGAAGTAACGGCGAAGATTGTTGACTTCAATGAAGCCGGAAGAAAGATTTCGCTCAGTATGAAGGCCCTTCTTCCCGGAGGAGAAGAGGAAGAGGTTTCCGAAGAAGCAGCTTCAGAAGAATAAAAAAACAGGAATAAGTTTAAGCAGAGCTGTGGCGAATAACCATAGCTCTGTTTTTTATAAGGTGGGTAATGGATAACGTATGTGATATAGGTTTTGAAAGCTGTTTATACAAGCTTGCCAACGCCATTAAGCATAACTTAAAAAAATCGAGCGATATTTTATTAAAAATCGTATCGCTTCGGAATGAAGCTGTGCAAAAAGCTGGCTCGGAGGATGCGGATTTAAGGCTGAAAAGATATGTTGAGGATTACAGCACCTCTATTTTGCGTATGGCTTATACATATCTGCATAATATACAGGACTCCGAAGAGGTGGTACAGGATACTCTTGTAAAGTTGATTGAGAAGGCTCCGGTATTTGAAAATAAGAATCATGAAAAAGCATATATATTGAAGGTTGCCTCCAATCTTTCCAAAAATAGAATCACCTATAATAAGCTAAGAGATACCGACGAATTAAAGGAAGAATTTACAAAAACCGGTGTTGAGGATTTGTCCTTTGTCTGGGATGCCGTAAGGAGTCTTCCGGAAAAATACAGAGCGGTAATACACCTGTTTTATCATGAGAATTACAGTACGGCGGAAATAGCGGATATTCTTGAAAAAAAAGAATCTACCGTAAGATCATATCTGAAAAGAGCAAGAGAAAGATTGAAGATAATACTTAAGGAGGAATATGATTTTGAACAGGTATAATAGAATCATGCTTCATCTTAATACGGATGAGCAAATGAAGAAGCATATTCTTTCCGGTATTGAAAAGAAGCTTAATAACAAAAGCGTAAAATATAAAAAAACCGTATATAAATTTGCCGGTATCGGAATTGTAGCGGCGGCAAGCATTATTTTGTACAGTACATTTATGCCCGGGAGATTAAGCGACAAGTCACATATGTCTGAAGAAGCGGCAGATGAGAGTGTGGCTTTGGAGGTTTCAAAAGAGGATAACGAAGCCGGAGGACTTATGTCACCGGATTATACGAATGAGTATGACAGTTTTTTAGAACTGTCGGCGGCTTTAGGCTTTGATGTACCTGAAATTAAAGCTGATGTAATTGCCGATTTTGATGTACATTTCAGGCTTATTGACGGAAGCCGTGCCGAAATAGAATATGTTTCGGGCGATGAAATTATATTATACAAAGTATCAAGAGGCGCTGAAGATTATAAAGCCGCCTTTGACGATTCGGATTTACGTGCGGAATACGACTTCGAGACTGAAATATATTGTAAAGAGATTCCCGTGACATATAAGATTAAGGGCGATAAAGCGGTTGAAGCTTACTGGATATATGACGGAAACTCGTACTTAATTGAGAGCGGTTCGGGAATAAGCGTAGACGATATGACGGATATTATTTCTTCAATTATAAAATAAGAATAAAGCTGCAACATTTTCAATCGTTCAGTTGTATACATACTGTAAGTGATTATTCAAATGCAGAGGCTTTGGAATATGCGGGTTTTTGCATAAGATATTTTATAAGGAGAGGTGGATGAAAAAGTATATTGTAATAATTGCAAGCGTTATTGTTTGTATTTCTTTTGCAACCTGCAGCGGAAACGGAGCAAATAAGCCGTCAGGCACATCCGGAAACGTATTCTCCTCTACAATGGAATCAAAAACGAAAAATATCGAGGATAATGAAGATGTAATAACGGGAGGTTTCGTAGAGCCTGAAAGTGCCGCAATAAGTGAAGATATGAAGCTGCTTGTCGCAAAGGCATTTGAAAACAGCAAGGAATATGACGGTGAGTATACACCCGTAGCATATCTTGCTTATCAGATTGTTGCGGGAACCAATCATTGTATACTATGCAGAAATACCGTGAACGGCTCCGATCCTTGTGAAGTATATTCTTTGGTATACATATATGAAGATTTGGAAGGAAAAGCCGTTGTAAGTGATATAATTCAGTCAGCTGTGAAAACGGATATCAACAACATGCCCGGCGGCTGGAGCTTGGCTGAAAGTCCTGTAATATCAATTGATATTCAAAAAGCTTTTGATAAAGCTGCGGAGGTGTTTGATACGGACTACAAAGCGCTTGCTCTTTTGAGCGAGCAGGTTGTGGCGGGTATGAATTATTGCATATTATGCAAAAATAGCGTTATGCACCCCGGCGGCGCTTTGGGATACTACTTTGTATACATATATGTAGATTTGGAAGGAAATGTTTCTCTTGAAAATATGATAAAATTTTAACTATAGATAATAAATATTTAAGATATGATTATATGGCAAAGTCGCCTTCTTTCCGATATACTGGAGCCGTTGTGAAGTTTATTGGAGCAGGAGAGTTAGGGTATGACTTACGATTACGAATGGTTTAAAAAGCAGGTTCTAGCGATAACCACCATCAATCTGGATAAATATAAAGAAAAACAGATGAAGCGCAGAATTGATACGCTTATATCAAAGCACAAGGTTGACGGATATGACAGCTTTGTAGAGCTTATAAAGAAAGACAAGGATATGCTTAATACATTTATTGCCTATCTTACAATAAATGTTTCCGAGTTTTTCAGGAATAAAGAGCAATGGGAGCTTATGGATAAAAATATGGTTCCGACCCTGATAAGCAATTTCGGAAAGAAGCTTAAAATCTGGTCTGCCGCCTGTTCCACCGGTGACGAGCCGTATACGATTGTTATGATGCTTTCAAAACATATGCCCTTAAATCAAATTCAGGTTCTTGCGACTGATATCGACGTTACGGCTATCGCAAAGGCTAAGGCGGGTATTTATGAAGAAAAAGAGATTTCAAATGTGCCCGAGGATCTGAAAAAGAAGTATTTTACCAAGGACGGACATTTGTATAAGATTTCAGATGAAATTAAATCCAGAGTCACCTTTAAAAAGGCTGATCTTTTAAAGGATCCTTATCCCACGGATTATCATCTCATAGTGTGCAGAAATGTAATGATTTATTTTACGGAGGAGGCAAAGGACGAAATTTACAGAAAGTTCTATGCAGCCTTATCCTCAAAGGGGATGCTCTTCATAGGTTCTACGGAGCAAATAATCAACTATAAGGAAATAGGCTTTGAAAGAGCAAATTCTTTCTATTACGGTAAACCGTAACAGAAGATAAGACCTTAAAATTATTAAAAACACAGTATCACTAAAAACCGTAACACTGTGTAAAGCTTCGGTATCACGGAAAGCCGCAATATCACAACATCATAATATGTCTCATAACATGGATCGCATAGCCTGATAAAAGCCTGCGATCCTTTTTTACAGTATCGGTGACCTCAAAATAAAAATCCTTGCCGTTATACGCTTCCCTAAAGCAAGGCTCAGCAATAAGCTCCCATTGCTTTAAAAAGCAGCCCTTTTTCTTAGTATAGCAGTTTGAGGCGTTTGCCTTTATGCGGTTGGAACGCGATACATATTCCGCAACGGACTTGTGCAAAGCTGTATCCTCATAGGGAAGGTAGTAGTAGTCTCTCCAATTGGAATAAAAATATTTAAGCTCCTTTTCATATAAAGGAACACGGAGTCTGACTTTATTTTCTTTTATATGTAAAAAGC
>CAUVOD010000067.1:0-8242 GCA_963553525.1 uncultured Lachnospiraceae bacterium
GTCCGAACTTTAGATATTTTACCAAGAGTATGTTTACATTATATGTAATTAGGGTAATATATCACAGTATGCAATTTTAAAAAATAAAATTAATTTCACCGAGAGCATTAAAGTTCCGAGAGTGTTAAAACTTCAAGTGTTTAATGGTTTCAGGAGTGTTATTTATCAGGGACTTTGGCGGCTCCATGAGGGGGGCGGATTGTATGACAGCCTTTAATATATAGAAAAAGGAGATAAGATTATGAGAATAGAAGTCGGCGATATGCTTTTTGTAGCCATGGATTATCAGGAAAAGCTAATGCCCAGTATACAAAACAGGGAGCATATTGTAAAAAGATCGCTGCTTTTAATGAAGTGTTTAAGGGAACTGCACGTACCCATGATCATGACCACTCAGTATTCAAAAGGGCTGGGTCATAATATAAGGGAGATAAGAGAGCTGGTCGGAGATGAAAATAATTTCGATAAATTAACCTTCAGCATATATAAAAATGAACATATAAAAAATTATATAGATAAGCAGAAAAAGAAATTTGTGGTTCTTGCGGGCGCCGAAACCCATGTATGTGTGCTCCAGTCATTGATTGACCTTAAGGCTGCGGGATATGTTCCCGTCCTTGTTACGGATTGCAGCGGATCAAGGGATTGTGAGGACAGGAGCATAGCCTTAAAAAGGGCGGAGAATGAAGGTGTTATCTTAACTACGGCGGAGAGTCTTGTCTGTGAGCTTTACATGACGGCAGCCGCTCCGAAATTCAAGAAGTTTCTTGAGATATTTAAAGACCAATAATTCAAAAAAGGGGGAAAGATGAAAAATAAAAATATATTCAGACTGACAAGTTTATTTTTGATTTTGGTTATGGCTGTCTGCGGCGTTTATGTCTACCGTTTCGATATGGATGCCGTAATATCGGACGGAATGGAGGCGGAAAATTCGATAGAAGCGGAAAATTCCGGGGAGATCGAGGAAAAAGCGGAATTAAGCTCCGAGGATATACTTGCTCTTGCGCCTGTAAATGATGAGCAGTCCGCATTTATAGATAAGCTTCAGGCTTACAATAAGGATGATACATGGTCGATATATCTGTACATGATAGGCAGTAATCTTGAAAGCAACGGAGAAGATTATCTGTCCGATATAACGGATCTTCTGGTTGAAGATGAGCGTCTGGAAAATGAGGGCAGGCTTTATGACGACGTCGTTGGAAGAATAAAGCGCTTCATGTCCGAGCTTGACGAAAAAAATGTATCGCTTCCTCAGATTTTTTATTCTCCGAGTCCCGAAAAAACCGGAGACCAGAGCATATACGGCGAGTATTCGGAAGAATCGGATACGAATGAAGAGCCGGCTGATGAAGCTGCGGCGGATGAAGGCTCAAATGAAGAAAATTCGGAAGCTGAAAATATCGAAGCCGAAGAAGAAATTTTGGAAGGCTCCGGTACCCTTGATTTGGAGGAAATGCTGAAGGTTGAGCTTCCGGAAAATGTGAGAATTATAATACAGACGGGAGGAGCTTTAAGCTGGGCGAATGCCGATATCAATCCCAACAGGTCACAGAGATTTATTTATGATAAGGACGGCTTCAGACGTCTTGAGGATAATCCCATAAGGAATATGTGCGATCCCGACACTCTTGAAGATTTTCTGAAATTTTGCAGGGAAAATTATACCTCCGATCATAATGTATGCATAATGTGGGATCACGGAAGCGGGGCTTTCGGATACGGGCATGACGAGATATATTCTTCAAGCATGACGCTTAAGGACCTGGATAAAGCTTTCAGTGCCGTATATGAAAAAAATATCGACAATCCGCCATTTGAAATAATAGGCTTTGACGCCTGTCTTATGGCAAATTTGGATGTTGCGGGAGTATTTGAGGGGCTTTCCGAATATTGTGTGGCAAGTGAGGAGCTTGAGCCCGGAAACGGCTGGAATTATGAAGCGTGGCTTTCGGAGCTTGTAAAAAATCCGGAAATAAATGCCGCAAGGCTCGGAAAGTATATAGCCGACTCCTATATTGAAACATCGATAAAGGACGGTGAATTTGAAGACGAAGTCGTCAATTGCACCATGTCCGTTATAGATTTATCAAAAACCGCAAAGCTGCGGGAAGCATATTCGGTCTTTTCAAAAAAAGTTTTAGAAAAAGCCATTGAGGACAGCAAAAATCTTGCAGCGTTTTCATGGAAGACAAGTAATGCGATAGCATACGGAGAATATGATGCGGCAACAATGAATACCTACGATCTGGGGTCTTTTATGGATCAGATCGGCACTGAATATCCCGAAGAATATGAAGCGGTAAAAAAAGCCTTGAAGGACAGTGTTTTATATACGAGAGCGTCTTCATACACGATCGGAAGCAGCGGCATATCAGTTTATTTTCCGCTTTATATAAGAGATTATTACGGACTTAACTACTTTTTGGAGTATGTATACGGAATTTGCGAAGATGAGGCTGTAAGAGCGCTTTACTATTACAAAATTGCAGGCTGCTTAAATAACGATTTTCAAAAGGACGCTCTTGCGCTCGGCTTAAAAGAAGCAAAAATAATAGATACCTCCGTAATGGACAGCGTTTCGGATTTGGATATTGAAATAAAGCAGAATAATATTTCTCTTAATGTGCCTGTTGAGGTAAGAAATCTCCTTGAAAATATTTCGGTGAGGATGGACGGATATAATAAGGAAACCGATGAGTATATAGTGTACGGAGACGCTTCGAAATTAAAGATAAGTGCTAACGACAGTATAGAGGAGAAACTTAAAGACAGCTGGATAGGCATAAACGGACAGATTCTTTGTGTTGACGTAACGGGTTATGTTGATGACGGTATCCGCTACTCGTCCAAGATCAGCTATAACGACATGGAGTGCTATTTGGACTTTGCATATAATACAAAACTTAATAAATATGAAATAACGGGAATAAGAAGGTCGAGCGGCATCGCAACCGGTGCGGACAGAACTCTTTACCCCGTTGAAGAGGGAACAACCTTTACTCCGATATATAAAACCGGAACCATAGGCTCCATGAAGACAAAAGAAATTCTCGGAGAGGAAATAGTCTGGAAAGAGGGAATGAAGATTGAGGATATAAAACTTCCCGACGGCTGCTATTTCGAGTCCGTGTGCTTTACCGATTTGCGGGGAGACGAATATTACTCTTCACCCATACAGACAGAAGTAAAAGATGAAAAGATAGTTAACACGGAAGTAAGGTACGATTTAAAGAGTACCGAGGATTAAAAAATAAAATGCAAAAACTACGGTCGGGAACTCAAGCATGTTGTTCCCGACTTGTTTTTTTGTAAAAGTATATTGACATAAGGGTTGCAATTACCCAGCCTATGGGCCATGAAATCCAAATACCGGTAAATCCCAGGATCGTTTTAGATAAGATAATTGCCAGAACCGTGCGTAAAATCAGATCCGTGAATGTAGCCGCCATGAATTGCTTCATCATCCCTGCACCCCTCAGTATTCCGTCCGCAACAAGCTTTGCGGATACCGCAAAATAAAACGGAGCCAAAATTCTGAGGTACAGCACGCCCGATCTTACGGCAAGCTCCGACGGGTTGTTCATAAAAAATTCAAGAAGAGAGGTTGTGAAGATCATATATATGAGGCAAAGAGGCACTGACAGACACCAGACAAGCATAATGCCCGCTTTAAAACCCGACCTTACCCTGTCATATTTTTCGGCTCCGATATTTTGGGATGTAAAATTTGAAATGCCGTTTGCAAGAGTTGTAAATGAGGTGATAACGAGATTATTTAATTTAACCCCTGCGGCATAGCCTGCTATGACGCCCGCTCCGAAGCCGTTTATAACGCTTTGAATAATGATATTGCCTACCGATATGAAGCTCTGCTGTAAAACGCTCGGAACGGCAATAGCAGCGAACTGCTTAAAAAGCTTAACGGAAAAAAGCTCTATTTTTCCGACAGAAGATATTTTCCTTAATCTGAAAAACACCACCGCCATGGACAAAACACAGCTCAGAGCCTGACACAGAAAAGTTGCCCATGCCACACCGTCAACGCCCATATGCAGAGCCTTTACAAAAAAGATGTCGACCGCAATATTTGAAAGGGATGAAGCGGCAAGGAAATAAAAGGGGGTTTTGGAGTCCCCGAGAGCGGAAAATATGCCGGTTGCAATATTATAAAAAAATACGAAGGGCAGTCCCAGCACATAAATATCGAGATACAATTTGGAGTCGGAAAAAAGCTCCTCGGGAGTATGAATAAGATCGAGTAAGGGATCTCCGAAGAAAATCCCCGACAGCATAAGAAATATGCAGACAACCGCAGAAGCTATGATGGAGGTTGATATAGCAGTCTTCATTTTCGTGTAGTCCTTTGCCCCGAAAAATCTTGACGTTATTACCGAACAGCCTATATTGCAGCCGAAAGCGAAGGCTATAAAAATAAGAGTGATTTCGTAGCTGTTGCCTACCGACGCCAGCGCGTTTTCTCCTATAAATTTACCTGCAACCCACGAATCCGCCAGATTATAAAGCTGCTGAAAAATAACGCTTCCGAACAGCGGCAGAGAAAATTTCCAAAGCACCTCTTTAGGATCTCCTACGGTCAAATCTTTATTCATTATGATTCATCTCCTCAAATTTAATCCGCAGTACAGTATAATACTGAAGGTTTCACATTGCAAAATTATTACTTTGTGCTATAAATGGGTATATAGATTACTATTCAACATCTAAACGGTTGGGGGTAGTGCATGTATAATTTCATCGTCAAATGCTTTGATTTACGACAACTACGATCTCGGTGCAGTCACCAATTATGGAGAGGGCAAATCAAAATTATTCACTTAGGCGCATGAGTCGGACTGATATCAGTCTGCTTATGCGCTTTATTAGTTTGGAATTTAAAATTGCGTGATGAAAGGAGATTATATGAAAAAAGTAATAGCTTTATTGCTAAGGATGTTCTGTGACTTCCGGGTGGTCAGTTACCCGGGTGTCAGCAGTTATACATAATATGATGCCTATGACGACACAACTATGCCCGTATTGCGGGAATCCCTTAGAAAAAGGATTTTTTCGAAGCAGAGGAGGTAATTTTTTTCTGCCTGAAAATGCAAAATCTCCACATATATATTCAAAACGGGCGATGAACAAAAAAGGGGCAATACTTCTTCCGCCGGATTCCTTGTCTTTAGACCCGCAATGGCCGCAAGCATATGCATGCCGCAACTGCAGAAAGATAATTATACCTTACGAAGAATAAGAGTGTTACCATCAGTTTAGAATATATACAGTGAAAAATTATGAGTTTATTATTTGCCCGGTTATCTTGTGCCACCTGAGGAGCACCTCTGTTTAGTTCCAATAGTTACAACAAAAATTATAAACAGACTTATAAGACGGTCGAGATCTTTGCGTATCTTGACCGTCTTATACTATGCTTAAATAAGCAATAGCTTAGTATGTATGACTATTACTCTGTTCTGTACCGGTTTCCGGATATCTTTCCTCAAGATTTCTGTTAAATTTTTTGTGATAAAATTACTATTTTAGATTTCTTTTAGAGTGAATAAAACTTGTTATAGACATTCTCAACTCCAATAAAACTTCTAATTTCTTTATCCATATTGTTTAATATTATAATTATATAATTGAAGCTGTTGAATACCGCAGGTTTCACAACACAAAAATTGCAATGCTGAAGTTTATATACTAATATACTTGGTAAAAATAAATAAGGAGGACGATAAAGTGGAGAAAAAAATAAGTTTTAAGCAATACCTTGTGTTGGCGTCCATGTTGTTCGGATTGTTTTTCGGGGCGGGCAATCTGATTTTTCCCATTCACATGGGACAGCTTGCGGGAAGAAATTACTTCATCGCCACACTGGGGTTTTGCGCAACCGGCGTGGGTCTGCCGCTGCTTGGAATTATAGCCATGGGCATATCAAGAAGTGAGGGACTTTTTGATATGGCAAAAAAAGTAGGCACAGGCTTCAGTTATTTTTTTACAATAGCCTTATATCTTACGATAGGACCGCTGTTTGCAATTCCCAGATGCGCTACCGTTTCATATCAGGTGGGGGTATCGGCTCTTGTCGGAGAGGAATATGAAAAGATTGCTTTATTTATCTTTTCTCTTGTGTTTTTTATATTCGTTCTGTTTTTCGCCTTGAGACCGTCCGGAATCATGACATGGATAGGAAAGGTGCTTAATCCTATATTTTTGCTGTTTTTGGGAATTATTATAGCGGCCGTGCTCCTTAAACCCATGGGCGATTTTTCATTGATAATGCCGAGTGCGGAATATGTCGATCACGGATTTATAAAAGGTATGCTTGAAGGCTACAATACCATGGATGCTCTCGCCTCGCTTGCCTTCGGAATTATTCTTATTGAATCCATAAAAAGGCTGGGCGTTAAAGACGCTTCCAAAATCTCGCTTACCACAATGAAAGCGGGAATCATAACCGTCGTTCTCATGGCTGTGATTTATATACTTATCACATATGTGGGCGCACAATCCGTAGAAAGTATTTCAGTGCTCGGAGATGGAGGAACGATATTTTATTATGTTTCCCATCATTATTTCGGAGCAATAGGCTCGTTAATACTGGGAATAACCATTACCTTTGCCTGCCTGAAAACCGCAATAGGGCTGATAACCGCCTGTGGTGAAACCTTTTCGGAAATTCTCCCGTTCAAAATTTCGTATAAGGCTTACGCAATAGGCTTTTGTGTATTTTCATTTGCCATTGCTAATGTGGGCCTTGAAAAGTTGATTGCAATTTCCGTACCCGTGCTGATATTCCTGTACCCCATTACGATAGCTCTGATAGCGCTTTGTATTGCGGGACCGTTATACAATTTCAGCAAAAAAATAATGCTTCCTACAATAGTAATGACGGTTATAGCCTCGGTATTTGAATTGATATTGGCATTACCTAAAGAAATACAGGCTGTACTTCCTTTTTGGGAAATTAAAAGCGCAATATACAAAAAGCTTCCTCTTGCAGATGTGGGCATGGGATGGGTATCTTTGTGTGCAGCCGGTGCGGTTATAGGCTGTGTCCTATATAAGCTTCAAAGAAGCGATAAAGCGAAATAAAAATATTATGTAGAGTATTTACGCCCGAAACGGAAGTGATCAGTATTTTCTATAAGAAAAATCGGGTATCAAAATTTACATAAAATAAGATTAAGGCTACAAAGAAAAAAGACTCAAGGCTTATCCGTGAGTCTTTTTTAATAGCGAGAGGGGGATTTGAATAAAATACCCCAGCTAAAAAACACTGTAAAATCAGCGGTTTCATGACATCATCATTTGAAAAGTCAACAAATTGTCAACAAATTATATTATAAAATATATAATAATATTCAATTCCTTTATTTTTCGACAAAGTATTAATCTATGATTTTTTTAAATCTGTATATATATCATCATATCTATTTTCTAAATAATCAATAATAAATTTTGTAAATAAATCAAACCATTTTTTATTAGTAAATTGGCTATCGAATAGAGCTGTTATAAAAGTCCATTCCTCATAAGATAAATTTAGTTTTGCAATCGTGGATATAAAAAAGGCAAGTATTTCTAATAGTTGAAGGCTTAGTTTAGATTTATTGAGTATTTGTTCATAATTATCATCAGGTATTATATCCATAAACTTAGCTTTCTTGTTACTATATTTACTGTAGAATAATTTTATAAAAATAAATTGTACATTTTTGGAAAGAGAAAAAATATTTACAATAGTGTTTATAAAAATAGCTAAGTCACTCTCTGAATCAGCACATGTAATCATACACTTAAATGTATATTCGATATTCGGTACATTATTAAAGTCTTCAGCAAAGAAGTTTTCTATTTTTATAGAGGATCTATTAATATATATGGAGCCATTAAAGATATCACTTTCAGATTCATTTTTGTTTCTTGTAGGCAAAGTTTCTGAAAAGTATGAGAGAATTTTTTTGTAGTTAGCTTTAAAATCATCCTTTAATTTTTTTAAATTATCTTTATATTCACGTGCGGTTATATTTTTATCATTAAGCTCATATAATAATTTATTTATTTTTTTAGTATATTTTTCAACTCCATACACTTTTTCAATGAGACAATAAAGAAAAATTTCATCACTAAAAATTCTTCTAATATCTTTCCACTCATTTAAGGGGTCACTTTCTTTGTAAGTCTTTTGATGAGATTTATTTTTATGAGAGTTATTTAAAATATGTTTTTT
>CAUVOD010000068.1:0-8207 GCA_963553525.1 uncultured Lachnospiraceae bacterium
CTCGCATCTAATGTCAAGGATATGCTTTTTATCAGTTCTAACAGTATTGCAGAACACCGAACCATTGTCAGTTTGAAGGATTTTAGGAGTATATCCGAAGTAGTTCTTTATCCACAAAAGCTCTTCTTGTGTGTGAGCTCTAGGATGAGTAGAATTAGGACGATGAGAGCGGTCAAGCAGCGAGAGCTTTGTTCCGTCAAAAGCCTTATTCCAACGCATAAGCGAAGATTTAGAAATCTTATACCGCCTGCATACAAAGGATACGGGAGAGCCTGTGCGGTAAAGCTTTACGGCATAAAACCTTGTTGAGAGTTCATATGGCAAATATCGTTGTTTATGTGTTAAACTATCCATAGCGATTGATGCTCCTTTAGCCTGTTTGTTGTGGTGACTTATATTCTAAAGGCTCAATCGCTATTTTATATCATTTAGGTGTCACATCAATTGTAATACTACAGCGGTTTCGTTTTGCTGATAATATTCTTATAGATGGTCTATATCTTTTGTGATATGCTGTTGGTAGCTGAAAGAGCGGAAGGTATCGGATATATCTTTAGTTATATAAAGAAGCCGTTTCTCTGACGCGATCAGAAATGGACAGACGTATTCTTTTCTTTCCGATCTTTTCTGCGGAATCTCGTTTGAGATAGACTGGATGTTTTTCAGGCTATTCCTTACGGTTATAATATCACCTTTACCCTTGGAATTATCGTTTAAACTTCATTGTGGGCAAAATGATCACAGCCGATAAAGAAAACGGATCGGATATTCGCTTCGGATAATAGAATCAAACTGACGGAAAGGAATAAAACCGTGCATGCATATTATACCGAAAATAAAGAAAAGCTGAAAAAAGAGATGAATAAGATGCTTTCCCTGATTTCTTCCGATTTGGAGAAAGCAAGCGGAAAGAAGTATGGCGAACTGCTTGACGAAATATGGACGTATTATGAAGAGGAATTACTTGAACGGTTTCCGTATATCGGAGGAAAAAGTGTCAGCGGTACAAGCAACTTAACGGGAGCCTACTCATTCGTCGCTATGGGAGAAGTGCTGAAGAAGTATGGTGTTACAACGGAAGAAACCGGTCGCCTCATGGCGCTAAGCTTTGAGCGCATGGCACTAAAAATACCTTCTTTTATTAGAAAAATAATGAGTAAGCTGAGTACGAACACTAAGCTCTTAAACAAAATCTTTATAAAAAAAGAGGTGAGCAACGCTGCCAATGCGGCAAAAAATCCCGGCAGCTTTGAAATGAAAACCCAAATTCCTCCCGAGGAAGGCTATGATTTCAGCTTTCATATTATTTCCTGTCCGCTTGCTAACTTTGCAAAGCGGTACGGCTATGAGGAATACATGCCTAATCTTTGCAATCTGGACTATGTGATGTTAGGCGTAATCGGGGTGCCGCTATTCCGTGAACATACCTGTTTTGAAGACGGCGATTACTGTGATTTCAAGATAAAGAACGGTGAAAAACCGATGGAATACCTGCCGCCCGTATTTTCGCAGGGAAAGGGATATAAGTAGAAATGAGGTGAACGGCATGATTAAAGCGATTTTTTGGTGTTTTGAGATGTTGCTTAAGTATTCTTTGATAGTGACTATGCTATGTGCGTCATTTTGTTTAAACGGCATTACTTTACCGATATTCTTTATATGTCTGCTGTTTTGCAAACGGTTTAATTTAAGAAAACCGCACGTAGGCGCATACGGATTGATGATTTATCCTAAGTGGAGTTACACACCTGACGGAAGCATGTCCGCCGATTTGAACAGTTGCTACAAAAAGGGGCAAAGGATAAAGAAACACAGACCGTACAGCTTTGAGGAAATGTGGTTTTATGATGATCTGTTCGGGGATTGAAGTTTATGAACTATAGTCAAGTAAGTAGACACAAAAAGTAAAAAATATCAAGGTCTTCAATATATTCAAATATAGAAAGCTACAGTTCCTGCCGGGAATTGTAAGATTTACGGTTTGTCTCATCTTTCTTAAAATATTTTTAAAAGCATTTTCAGCAGACATTGTTAAAAGAATAGCTTTTCTTTGAAAAAGGATGTACAACAACATTAAGAAAATCCGGAAGCCGCCTAAAGGCAAAAGCGGTATACCGGGTTCCTCGGTCAGAATGTAACATCAGTCTATAAGGGGAGTTTCTTTTCTCATAAGCTTTTCGAAAGGTTGTGATAAAACGTCTGCTTTTGAGAAAATTATATTTTGAATATGATGATCCAAAGTATAGGGAATACTATAAATCAGGAAAAATAATTTCTGGAGGAACTATGAACGAGATTGAGAAATATAGGATATTGAGTGCAGGAAAAGCATTCGGTCATCGTGCAAAAATTGCTTTGGTGCTGCTTGACAGCAGTACAGCCTATGAAGAATTAAAAGAAGAAGGTGCACAAAGCATGGTTGCCGGAAGTTATGATTGTGTCGGCGGTGAACCGGCCTCAATACTTGAAAGAACAGCAATAGAATTGATATGTCGTGATACTCGCAATACCTGGTATTTGCCTGACAATGTAAAATTTTGGGACAGACGTTTCGGCAGTTTGTTTGAGACTAAGTTTTTTTGTTATGATAATGATTCGGAAACGTGGAGTAAGATACTTTACAAATTCTTTGTAAAATTGCAGTGGATGCCGAAAAGAGAAGATTATACTTCAACAAAAAGCTATAATAATGCTTGGGGATATTTTGCAGAACTTTTAGCGGTTGTGAAACAAAATAATCATCCCGAACTTGATAAGTATTATGAAATTGCAATCAAAAACGGAATGAATCCGGCGGTGTTGGAAAAAAAGTTAAACGAACTGTCTGAAATAAAAGAGTCCTTTCCCGAACTTTAAATCAATTTGGAATCATACTCGCCGGATAAACCATAAATACAGCTGTAAACAATGATATGTACCTTCATTACCGAACCTTCAACTTCCTGTTGTGCTGCAGCATAATAGTGCTATAATGCACATCTATAATATACAATATTGTGATCTAACATAGAACTATCGTTACTCAAGGATTCGCCAAGGTCTCAAATTGAGCAAGCTCAAACAAGTTCGGACTTTGGATCATTGCTCTCATAAATAATAGAGCAAGTGCGAGTTTGCTAGAGCAAACTCGGACTTTTACTGATTGCTTGTATAAATTAAACTCAGGAGGTTTTCAGATGGGCAGAACCGAGGTTGTTACACTCACCAATATGTGCATGATATATGATGATGACGGAAATGTATTGGTGCAGGACAAAATAGATCCCGATTGGAAGGGAGTAACATTTCCGGGAGGACACGTAGAAAAAGGTGAGTCTTTTGTGGACTCGGTTATAAGAGAAATAAAAGAAGAAACCGGACTTACAATAGAATCGCCTGTTCTTTGCGGAATAAAAGACTGGACAACTACCGACGGTTCAAGATACATGGTAATTTTTTATAAGACAAATAAGTTTACGGGAGAGCCTGTTTCATCACCTGAGGGAAAGGTGTATTGGACAAAGCTTGAGGATATTAAAAAGCTTAAGCTTGCAATTAGCATGGATAAAATGCTTGAGGTTTTCATAAATGATGATATCAGCGAACTTTTTTATCAAAGAAACGGCGATGATTGGGACGCGGTACTTAAATAAAAATGCGGAATAAAATATGGCTGAATACTGGGACGCATATCTTGAAAACGGTTTAAAAACAAATGAAACCCTTATACGCGGCAAAAAAATAGCTGACGGCTTATTTCATCTTGTTGTCGAAATTCTTGTGATTAACAACGACAACGAGATTCTCTTTATGAAAAGACATCCCGATAAACGCAGCTATGCCTCGTTTTTTGAGGCGTCTGCGGGTGGAAGTGTGCTGAAAGGCGAAGAGTCGTATGATGCGGTAATCAGGGAGCTTTATGAGGAAACGGGGATAAAAATAGATAAGCCCGTTTTTGTCGACAGGAGAGTTTCAGAGAAGCACAGAATAATTTTTGATGAGTATATAGTCAGACTTTATTTAAATAAGCTTCCAAAAATAACTCTGCAAAAGGGAGAAACGGTCGATTTCAGATGGGTGAAAAAAGAAGAGCTTTACAATTTTTATAAAAAAAACAGTATAATACCCGGACATATCGACAAAATAAATAATTTTTTCAGCTGCATAGAAAAGTCAAAAAATATTCTTTAAAATCGGGCGTACCTGCGACAATAAAAGTTTACGATAACAGGCTGTGGTCAATAAAATATAGATTATAAATATTTTAGGGTTTAAAATTTTTAAGGTTTTGTGGTAGAATACCTCTTTAAAAGCAGAACTCAAACAAATTCATATATATTAGAGGGGAATTATTTTGGAATATAAGATTATAAGCGACGGATGTTGTGATTTGGATAGCGAAGTAATTGAAAAGTATGATCTGCGTATCGTTCCGTTTTATGTTTCATTAGACGGTATAACCTACAAAAAAGAAAAAGAGGAGATAGAGATCGGAGAATTTTATGATACGGTAATAAATAATCCGAATATTTATCCGAAAACCTCTCTGCCTTCAGTTCAGACATACACGGACGCTTTTTTGGAATATATAAAGAAGGATATACCAGTTATCTGTATATGCCTTACACCTTCTCTCAGCGGATCGTATAACAGCGCATGCAGCGCAAAGGGGATCGTGCTTGAAGAGTATCCGAATGCCAAAATCGAGGTTATAAATTCGGAGTGTGCCACGGTTTCACAGGCTCTTTTTGTGATAGAGGCCTGCAGGATGAAACAAGCGGGTTTTTCATTTGAAAAAAATGTAGAGATTTTAGAAAAAATCAAGGCTACCAATCATGTGTTCTTTACCATAGCGGATTTTAAATATTTAAAGGCGGGCGGACGCATAAGTAAGATAGCGGGCAGAGCCGTCGATATACTTTCAGTCAAGCCTATAATCACGCTTGAAAAGGGCAGCATTGAATTTTCCGGTATAGTCAGGAGTAGAAAAAAGGCTCTTTCCAAAACCATTGAAAAGCTTAATGAATATTTTTCAAAGAGGGGCGAGGATCCTAAAGAATATGAGTTTGCCGTGGGCTACGGATATGACGGCGAAGAAGGAAAAGAATTTTACAGAGAGGTTTGTGAGAATATAGACAAACTTGCAGGAGAAAAGACCGTAAAGCTCATGCAAATCGGAGTAACCATCAGCGCACATACCGGTCCCGGAGCAATCGGTATCGGCTGTGTCAAGAAGTACGAGAACGCATAATAAAATGAAGTTATATTTGGCTCCGCTCGAGGGTATAACGGGTTTTGTTTTCAGAAACAACATATCAAAAAACTTTGGTGGTGTGGATAAATATTTCACACCATTTATTGTGCCTTGCGTGCTTAAAAAATCCGCGAATAAAATTTTAAGGGATTTGGACTCTGCAAATAACTCGTCAATAAAGCTTGTTCCTCAGATAATGACTAATAATGCGGAGGATTTTTTAAGCCTGGAGGAAAAGCTTAATGAACTGGGATATTTTGAGCTTAATTTAAATTTGGGCTGTCCTTCGGGAACCGTCGTGGCAAAGGGAAGAGGAGCGGGCTTTTTAAAGGATACTAAAAAGCTTGACAGCTTCCTGGAAGAAATTTTCAAATATACCAAAGGGAAAATATCTTTAAAAACAAGGCTGGGCTTAAATGCCCCCGAGGAATTTGAAGAAATACTTGAAGTATATAACAAATATGAGATGGAGGAGCTTATTATTCATCCCAGAGTAAGGGCTGAATTTTACAAGTCGAGTCCTCATATGGAAAGCTTTATATATGCGCTTGAGCGCAGTAAAAACAGGCTTTGTTATAACGGGGAGGTAAGGTCTTTGGAGGATTACGGCAATATTTTAAATTCCGTATCCGAAGCGCCCGACAAGGATAAGCTGCATGCCGTCATGATAGGAAGAGCCGCAGTCGGCGATCCTTCAATATTCAGACAGATCAGGGGAGGAAATACAGCTTCCAAGGAAGAGATGTTAAACTATCTGACAACACAGGAGAAGGGGCTTAAAGAGTATATGAAAGAAGATCGACCCGTGCTTTTCCATATGAAGGAGATCTGGTCATATATTAATATGATGAATGATTGCGATCCCAAGCTCTATAAGCATATTCTTAAATCGAAAACTCTGGGGGAATATCGCATAGCCGTAAGGAAAATACTTTTATAATCCTTCAAAGACCTATTGTAATTTATAACCGCATTGATATAAATGATAATTCATATAAAAAATTGATAAAAAAGCAATCAATTGATAAAAAACAATCAATTGATAAAAAACAATCAAAGGAGAATATTTATGAATAAGCGTATGAATATTGATGACGCTATAGATTTAATAAAGGACGGGGACTGCGTAGCGGCTTCGGGCTTTATGCTTATGACTACCCCGAGAGAGTTATATGTAAAGCTTGGGGAAAGGTTTAATAAGACCGGCAGTCCCAAAAATCTTACAATAATACATGCCGCCGGAAACGGCAATAACGGAGATCAGGGTATATCGGAAATAAGCTATGAGGGGCTGGTCAAAAGATATATTACAGGGCATTTTGCAAATAATTCAAGAATGATCGAGCTTGTTAAAAGTAATAAGGTCGAAGCCTATAATTTTCCTCAGGGGGTAATAGAGCATATGTTCAGAGCCGCAGCTGCGGGCAAGAAGGGCGAGATTACAAGGATAGGTCTGCATACCTACTGCGATCCCAGGCTTGACGGAGGCAAAATGAATGAAATCACCAAAGAAGATCTGGTAGAACTCATTGATGTGCTGGGTGAAGAGCAGCTTATATACAAAGCGCCTAAATTCAACATAGGTCTTATAAAGGGTACGACGGCGGATGAACACGGCAATATAACTCTTGAGGAGGAGGGAGCGCCTATTGACGCTCTTGAGGTTGCCATGGCTGTAAAAGCCTGCGGAGGCAAGGTGATTGCGCAAGTTAAAAATTATGTATCATCTGCATCCATAAGAAGATCGGATGTAGTTATTCCCGGAAATATGGTTGATGCGGTCGTGGTCAGCGAAAATCCTTTTGAATACCACAGACAGACGCCTGCTGAATTTTACAATCCAGTTCTGTCGGGCAGATACAAGCTTGACAGTGTAGGATTTTCAAATATCCCATTGGATGAAAGAAAGGTTATTGCCAGAAGAGCCGCCATGGAGCTGTCCTATTCTTCGGTTGTAAATCTCGGAATAGGCATTCCCGAGGGTGTGGCGGCAATAGCCGCCGAAGAAGGCATAGGCGATAATCTTACACTTACGATTGAGAGCGGACTCGTCGGAGGCATTCCCACGGGAGGGTATAATTTCGGCTGCTCAATTAACGCATGGGCGGCGCTTCCCATGGCGTCTCAGTTTGTTTATTACAACGGAGGCAATCTTGCGCTTACCTGCCTCGGATTTGCAGAGGTCGACGCCGGCGGAAATGTCAATGTAAGTAAATTCGATTCAAGACTTGCAGGCTGCGGAGGTCTTATAGATATTTCCCAGTCTACAAAAACGGTTGTATTTTCGGGAACAATGACAGCCGGAGGTCTTAAAGTTGAGATAAATGACGGCAGACTTCATATTTTGGAAGAGGGAAAGAAGCTTAAATTTAAAAATTCTCTCGCTCAGGTAACCTTCAGTGCCGAATACAGCAAGTCCAGAGGACAAAGGGTTCTTTTTGTAACGGAAAGATGTGTTTTTGAAATTGTTGAAAACGGACTCATGCTGATTGAAACTGCTCCCGGAATAGATTTGGAAAGAGATATTCTGGATCTTATGGAATTTAGACCTCTAATTTCCGAAAATTTAATGACAATGGACGAGCGTATTTTCAGAAATGAAATAATGGGGCTTAATGAAATCTTAAAAGACAAATAATAATACCAAGCATTTTTAGAACGATTCCTTTCGCAGCTTTAACAGTTGTGAAAGGGGTTGTTTTTAGTTGAAACGGTTTTACGCGGATTGTAATATTTGATAAAATCTTTCTGCATATAATAACTTTAAATTAGCGGCGGAAAATCCGATGAATTTAATTAACATAAAAAATCTTTCAAAATCATACACGGATAAAATTTTATTCAGGAATATTGATTTCTCTGTCGATGAGGGTGAGAAAATAGGGCTTATCGGAATTAACGGAACGGGAAAATCGACGCTTCTCAGGATAATAGCAGGCGTTGAAGAACCCGATACGGGAGAGTATTCGAAAGG
>CAUVOD010000069.1:0-7929 GCA_963553525.1 uncultured Lachnospiraceae bacterium
AACGGGTTGACCGCCTTTCCGCCTACTCTTATTTCAAAGTGCAGATGCGGCCCCGTACTGTCGCCGGTAGAGCCCGACAAAGCAATTCTTTCAAGCTGATTTACATATTGACCGGTCTTTACGAGTACCTGGGACAAATGTCCGTATCTGGTGAGATTACCGTCGGGATGCTGAATATCCACGCAGTATCCGTATCCGCCGAACCAGCCTGCTCTTACGACGACGCCGCTCGACGATGCAAATACCGATGTTCCGGTTCTTACTCCGAAATCGACTCCCGAATGGAATTCCGAGCCTCTGAAATTTCTGTACCCGAACGGAGAGGTTACGACTCCGCCCGAAAGAGGCTTTACATAGGTCGGACGCACCTTGGTTCCCCTTCTCAAAACCCTTGCAACCGCCTCTACGGATATTTCCTGTTTTACGACTCTCCTCGATATTTCCGATCCGTCGCTGTAGGTGAGCAGAGCTATTATCTTTCTATGTCCCGTTACGCCCTCTACCACAACTTCAATTTCATCCTGATACATATTTTCATCATCTATATACTCAACGGGAAGATTATAATCCTCTTCTATATACTCCTGAGTGGTATATGAAACGCCGAGAAGCGGCTTGGGAACGGTTACTATAATCTGATCATCCGGTCTTATAATGGAATTTTCATCGGTCAGATTGGCGTTCATGGCTATAAGCTCGGCTATAGTAAGGTTAAATTTTGAAGCGATGCCCGATAAGGTATCTCCGCTTTTTACCTCATATATTTTGTTGGTTTCATTATCCTTATTTACTTCTTCTATTGCGACGGCTATATCCGTTATTTCAGTTTCGGGAAGATAAGACTCAACTATTTCAACCTTATCCTCAAGATCTATCGCCTTGAGTCCCAGCTCAAATGCGGAAAAATCCATATCCTCCGGATCCGCCTCCGTGTCTATTACGGTCTCTATCAGCACCTCATCAACTCCGGCATAAGGAAGAGCTCCTATATCTATGCCGTACTTCATTTCCTTATCGGCAGAAACCACCGAAGCGGTCAAAACATTTATTTCTCTTCCGGAATCGGGCGTAAGATCTACGACATAGGAATTGTTTTCATCGTATTTATCCTTTACTGCGGAAATAAGGGAAATAACATCTGCCTTGGATGCCAGATTGACGGAATAATCGTTTATTTTAACGGTATATGAGCGCAGAAGAGTCGACTTTGTGCTGTCAACAAGCACATTTACCATATTTTTTATTATTTTATCTTTGGAGTCGGCGATCCCGAAGGTGACGTATGAAGGGGTTATATCAAGAAAAGACTCCGACATTATCATTTCTTCGGAATCTTTATTGATCTCAGTTCTCGCCTGTTTAAGACATTGTCTTATTTCATCCTCCGAACCGAGCTTTCCTATATAGGTTCCGTTCATCATAACCGAATAAAGGTTATATTCCTTATTATAGGAAATAACTATCGAAGGCATGGTGACAAGCCATATGAGCCCGGCGGCAAAAGCCCCGAATATAAAGCTTAATAATATCTTTCTTCTCAAAATGTATATCCCAGGAAATTAAGCACGGAAAATACCAGATTTGCTATTAACAGCAAGACAACAAAAACGGGCAGTATCCATCCCCTTTTGCTGCGCTTTATAAGATTTTCGCTTTTGTAAATTTCTGCCGAAATGTCGTCAAGCCTTTTAGCAGCCTCTTCCACCTTTTTTGCCAGTTCCTGAGTCTGCTTTTTATTTTCATCTATTATTACCGCCTGAACATTACGATAAATTCTTACCCCCGTATTATGGGTTTTTTCTTCCGTTTCTTTGAGCTTATTATGTACTGAAGCTATCGCCTCCATATTTTGGGAGACCTGTTCCTTTAATACCCTTATCTCTTCTTCGTAATGCGCCTTTTCAACAGCAAGTCTTTCAGCTGCCGCAGCCTCCGCCTTTTTATTGGCGCTTATTATCTCATCCGCAAATTCGGACCCGATCGTTGACGATATAACTGTATCTTCCATATTAAACCTCTTTTTGCTGCCGAAGATCCTTGATCTCAGGCTCTTTGACGTGTATGAACATCCCAAAATGTCTTATTTAAGGAAAAAAGCTTTCTGACAGATTTGGGTAAAATTTTAAAATTCTTTCCAAGTGCAAAGCCCAGGTATCTGAATGCGGACTGCAAAATAAAATACGGGATTTTATTTGTCTGCCCCACTCTCCTGAGCACTTTTATCGTTTCTTTTACATATTTGGAGCCTTCGCTTGATGCTTTTGCTCCCTCAAAGGCTTTAAGTCTCATGGCGTGAGAAACTCCATTGTCAAAGCTCCTTATAAACTGCATTTTAAGACTGTATCTGTGGGCATGAATAACCCTGGCATTTGCGGCATAATAAATGTAATATCCGTTTCTCACCGCAAGCGAAGCATATACCATGTCTTCGTTGAAAATAGCGGGGGCTTCAAAGCCGCCAAGCTTTTCAAATATGCTTTTTCTGTACATGGCGCAGACATTTGAGCAAAAGAAGGTCTTTATACCGAGGCTTTGAAGATCCTCCATGCCCTTTTTCTGCGATTTTGCGGGATAATTAAATCTTCTTGCACATTTTTCGGGAACCGTGGCATGCTTTCCGGCAAGCTGCCTTGCATACGCCACCGCAACCTTTTCATCCGCAAAGCATTCTATAAGTCTCTCAGTCAGATGATTGTCCGAGGGCACGGCGTCCTGAGTCATAAGTAAAAAACATTCCGCACCTTCCCCGCACATGGATACCGCAATATTCCTGGTTCCGGCATGATCATATTCGGATTTTTTTATTATATGGGTTCTTATTCTCTCATCAAGACCTCTGAAGCCTTCTGCCATAGACTCTATTACGTCCGAACCGTCATCGGTTATCATAAGCAGTATATGCCTCGGTCTTTGAACCTGACTGAGCATCCCCTTTAAAAGCGCATCCAGCTTTTCATCGGGTTTATATACGGGTATACATACATCAAATATCATAGCTTTACTGAGCATAGGGCGACGATTGGGAATAAATCCTGTCGCTGTTGGACTGACAATCGGGCGTCAAGGTATAATCGCTGTTATTATAAAGATACGAATGAAGCCAACGGACGTTTTTGGCAAGATCCATTGCTATTACGCAGGAGCCCGATCCCGGAATGTTTCCGTAGGAAAGCATATCGGTCTGAGGGATACCCGATTCTCCGGCAAAATTATATTTTCCGACGCCTGAAACTATGCCGGATATATCGGAAATGCTCAGCGATGTCGCTACCTTGGGAAGAATAGTATTGGCAAGACTTACCAGAGTAGCTATATCTTTTTCCTTTGCAACCTTTTTGGCTTTTTCGAGTATCGCTTTTAAGACGTCTCTTTGGTGCTGGGCTCTGCCGAGATCGCTTCCGGCTATATATCTTACCCTGCAATATGCGGTAGCCTGCAAACCGTTAACGGTTTGAAGTCCTCCATGCTCAAGAGGAGTATAGGATATGCCCATCTCCTCAGCCATAGTCAGCTGATAATTATTAAGGTGAACTATAGCGTCCTCCTGTATATCAAGCTCGACCCCTCCGAGAGAATTTACGATATCGGTAAGTCCCTCAAAGCCTATGGTCACGAACTCCGTAATATTAAGATCCAGATTTCTGTTTAGAGTTTTAATCGCCTGATCGGGACCGCCGTAAGAATATGCGGCATTTATCTTGGTATAGTTATTGTCTCCTATATCTACAAAGGTATCTCTGTAAACGGAGCACAGCTTGACGTCTCCCGTCCTGTTGTTTATTGATGCAACCATTATAACGTCGGTACGAGTGCCCGTAGACGAGCTTGTATCCTTGCCCATAAGAACGCCTCCGGTTGAGTCGACTCCGAAAAGCGCTATGGTTGTATAATCTTTAAAAACGGGATTTTCCTCGACACCCTTATTCATCTCGGCAACTATCTGAGTTTCATTGAGAGTAATCTGCTTCATCTTGGAGTACGGATAAACAACGCTTCTTAATACCCACAAAAGCCCTAAAATAACAATCAGCTCAAAAAGCAAAATTATCGAATTTCTTCCTTTATGCGTCTTCCTCCTGCGTTTATTTGAAGCCGCTCTTCTACCCTTACGATCATAGTTCTCATCATCGTAATAATTTTTACGCATTATATTTACTCCCGGGAACAATATTATCTCAACATTAACAACTCTTTATATCACAAAGAATTGATTTATTCAACTTTGATTGGACCGAATCAGTCAATAGGCGTTTTTGTTTCTAAATCCGTGAAATATCGTACCGAATAAAATTCTTATATCAAAAAAATATGTCCAGTTCTCTATGTAATAGATATCGTATTCTATACGCTTTCTGATGGACGTATCGCCTCTGTATCCGTTTATCTGCGCCCAGCCCGTAATTCCGGGTCTGACCTGATGCTTTATCATATATCTCGGGACTTCTTCCTTGAATTTTTCAACGAATTGAGGTCTTTCAGGTCTAGGTCCCACAAGGCTCATCTGCCCGAAAAGCACATTAAAAAACTGCGGCATTTCATCAATAGAGGATGATCTTAAGAATTTTCCCACGGGAGTTACACGCGGATCTCCCTTTGTAGTCCAGCCGCTCTTTTCTTCCTCCTTATCCTGAACGTACATTGTTCTGAATTTGTACATCATAAAGGGCTTGCCGTGTATCCCGACCCTCTCCTGCCTGTATATGACGGGACCCTTGCTTGTGAGCTTGACTGCAAGCAAAGCGAACAGCATGACGGGCGAAAACAGTATGACGGCAACAATACTTCCCAATATATCCGTTATGCGTTTGATCAGCTTATTGAAAAAAACGGTAAGAGGAACATATCTTATACTTATGACGGGTATTCCCAAAACATCTTCGGTATAAGGATTGCTCGGAAAAAGAGAATTGTAATCGGGTATGAATTTGGTATGAACTCCGGATTTTTCACACAGATCCACAAACTTTTCAAGCCTGTCGTACTGATCAAGCGGAAGCGCCACTATTATCTCGTCATATGTATTATCTTTAAGCTGTACCTGCAGCTCATCGGTTTTTCCGACTACTCTTACATCCCTATATTTAGTACCTATGGGAACATAGTCGTCCAAAATTCCGTTTATCATATATCCCCATTGGGGATTGTCCTGTATCCTTGCTATATAATTTTCCGCAGCTCTCGAATATCCCAGCATAAGAACATGCTTTAAATTATGTCCGTTTCTTCTTATAGCCCTTAAAATGCTTCTTTCTATCCCTCTTTCAAGAGAAGTGAGTAAAATATTTATTCCCGTAAAAATAAAGATCATGCCTCGGGAATAATCATTCACCTTGAAAATGTAAAGAGCGACAAGAAAGCCTATAACGCCTGCGGTGTTTACTTTTATTATGTTCCAAAGCTCATATCTGAACAGAGTTACTCTTTTCGGAGTATATACTGAAAAAAACAGATATAAAAATATATATGCCGGAACCAGATAATAGAGAACGCCGAAATAGACTTCCGTCGTCAGCGATTGAATAGCCGGATAAAAGTCTGTCAGAGAGGATATAAACCTTACATACCATGCGAGCATATATGAAAGAGCAACTATTGCTCCGTCAAGTATCACGTGCAAAAGGTTAAGATAGCGTTGATTATCACGTATCATACCTTGATATTTTAGCAAACCTGAGAGGCGGTAACAAGCTAAATGTTGAAGCCTGCTCCACAAATGCCGGTTTCAGCGTCAGATGGCGGCTTTAATTTATTATACGGCAGCCTCCTCCGTCCTTAACGGGAGTCTCCGCTTCAACGACCACCCTGTCATCGGAAGATAAGCCTGATTTGATTTCAATATACTCTCCCGATACTATTCCTGTGGAAACTTCCTTTTTATGAGCAATATTTTTATCGTCCAAAACGTACACGAAGCTTTTATTTTCCTCCGAAACTATCGCCGTCTTATTAACGGACATTATATTTTTTTCCTCAGCGGTAATAATTCTGACATCCGCATTTGCTCCTATTATTATTCTGTCATCAATTTTGTACAGCTTCACCACAACGGCTATTTTGGGATCGTCCTCCGGCAGGCTTACCATGCTTTCTTTGCTTGCGGAGCGGCTTATTCTGAGAACCTCTCCCTCATACTCTCCTCCGTTGGACGAAATAAAAGCCTTTTGCCCTACCGCAATTTCGGAAAGATCGTCCTCGTCGGGATACAGAGTCACGCAAACATCTTCCAGACTTTGAAGGCTTACAAGAGGACTTCCGACCTGAGTATATTCCCCTTCAACAACATAGACGGAGCTTACCACAGCATCCATATCCGATATCAGCCCGTCTTTAACCTCTTCAACAGATTTTTTAATATCTTCACTTGCAAGACGCGCAGTTTCCGCTCCCGCTCTTAAAGCCGTTGCGTCGTTTGCGTTAAGAGCTCCCGACAAGCCTAAATTCATGTCCTGTATAAGCTCGTTTTCCATTTTGTTATATGCCGAAAGCTGCTGCGTAAGCTCCGCTATCTGACGTCTCCATTCAACTATTTCCTTATCCGCTTCTACCGCCCTCTTTTTATCAATAGCCGACTGCTGAGCCGACACGGAAGAAGCCTTGTCCTTATCGCTCAAATTTTCAAGGCTGTCCTGTATCCCGTTTTGATTGATGTCCAGAACACTCTTTTGAAGATCCGCCAAGGTTTTGGATATTTTTAAAGACTTATCCTCTATATTATTGTTAAGAAGCTGTATCTGATCCTCAAGCGTAGTTATGCACTGTCTTACATCGGGAAGCATTGAGGACGCATTCGCCCTTTTTACGGAATATTCGTTTCCGCGCTGAACCTGACCCAGGTATGAGCTGTTCGCCTGAGTATATGCCAGCTCCGCATTGCGTAAAATTAAAGCCAGCTTATCTTCATCATAGCTTAAAAGCACATCTCCTTTTTTTATAATATCCCCCTCCCTTACATTTATACCTGCTATGGGAGCCGATATAGGCGAAAAGCAGCTTACGATCTTATCGCTGGTAATGTTTCCCGTCAGGGATATCTCCCTGCTGAGATCGGATATCACGGGGCTTGAAATCTTAACCCCGCATATACCGCCGCCGTATACCTTAAAACCGATAGCGACAAGCACGGCAGCTATAACAATGCAGGCAATCGCAAGCTTTATTTTTCCGCTTTTATTTTTAATGACTTTTCCGGTTCTTTTTTCCTTTAATTTTTCTTCGCTCATATTATTACCGTATCTCCTTTACTTAAAATTTTATTCCCCCGTTTTCAGCGCCTCCACCATATCTATGTCCTTATTTTTACCGGCTATCATAAAGCCGACTATCAGTGAGGTTCCGAAGGTTATCGCCACTGTCAAAATATAACTGATCGGTCTTATCTGTATGCTCAATTCATATTCCGGAGCAAGTCTTTCCATAAGCAAATTCAATATATAATAGCCTACGGGAATACCTATTCCGATTCCTAAAAAGGTAAGCCATATATTCTGATCTATGAGTATCCTTCCTATCTTTTTGTTCCTAAACCCTATCACCTTGAGAGTAGCCATTTCCCTGTATCTTTCCGTATAGCTCATAACGCCGAGGCTGTACAGAACAATGATCCCCAGTCCCGCCGAGAATATGACAAATACGGCTATCATGATATTCATAATCTCAAGCATTGTGTCAAGTGAGCCCATTATTGTTTTCTTGGTTTGAATATTAAGAATTTTTTTATTTGAAGATATAGCGGTTTTATCCGTATATATGGTGCTTATATCATATTTTATGAATGCCCTGTCAGCAAGCTCGGCAGATATTACGACGCTTTCGTTCATAGACTGTATGATATCCTCCACCCTTAAGCTGTAGCTGTCCTTTTTTCCGAATATCTTAAAGCTTATGATATCTCCCTTTTTTATATCGTATTTATCGGCTATCCTCCTGCTT
>CAUVOD010000070.1:0-7494 GCA_963553525.1 uncultured Lachnospiraceae bacterium
CGACTAAACTGTCAAGAAGATTTTTGTCGGAGAAGCAGATAAAAATATCTTCCAACACAATTTCCAAATATCTTAGTTTCTTTGAGGAGGCATATGTGATATACCATGCCGACAGATATGATGTTAAGGGTTCAAGATACTTCTCAACGCCGCTTAAATATTATTTTGCGGATGTAGGTCTTAGAAATGCAAGATTAAATTTTAGACAGGTGGAAGACACACATATTATGGAAAACATCATCTATAACGACCTGCTTCGTAGAGGATACAATATAGATGTCGGTGTGGTAGAACATGATTTTAAGAAAGACGGAAACAGAAGAAAGATTCAGCTTGAGGTTGATTTTGTTATAAACAAAGGACATCAAAGGTACTATATTCAATCAGCTTTGAATGTAGACAGTACAGAGAAAAGAGAGCAGGAAACTGCATCACTTAAGAAAATAGATGATTCATTTAAAAAGATTGTTATTGTAAGGAAGCGCATTATTCCCAAACATGATAACGATGGTATTTTATATATTGGAGTAGAGGATTTTTTGCTGAATGAGGCCATCATAGATTTATAAAAATATTTTGTGTCATTCGCTTGACACGAGAGGGCAGCCAAAATGAGATAGCTGAATTGTTTCAGACGACAAAACAAAATATCAGCAAGCATATAAAAGCTATTTTTGAAGACGGAGAACCGGAGGAAAGTGTGGTTGTAAATTATAAATTGACTACCACTCCTCATGGTTCCTACCACTCCTCATGGTACAATTCCAAATAAAGTACAGACTGAAAGAGTTGCATATTATTCATTGGATATGATACCGGCAATTGATTATAGTGTGCCTTCCACCCGAGGCATTCAGTTCAGAAACTATGCAACAACTATACTAAAGGAATATTTGATTAAAGGCTTCGCCATGCCATGTTTGCAGTTAAGAGTGTTGAGGCGGCAAAGTTATACTATGAGGAATTTCAAAGGCAGCAGGAAAATTTATCGGAAGAAAAAAGACTGAAAGTTGCTACAATCTACAGCTTTGCAGCCAATGAAACTTAAAGAAGATTCAAAGCGTTTTATAGAAAAGGCTGTTAATAAAGGATATGTAGAATATGCGGGGGATGAATTGGATCGTATCATTCCTCCGACTTCACGCAGACAGGGTGCCAGAGAAAAAAAGAAAGACTCGGTACTTGAAAAAATAAGAAAAATTGTGGAAGTTTTTGTCGGAATTTAAATGTTTTACCCCATTTCGTCAAGGAGAAAAAATGCCGGATCAGTTTTCAAGAACAAAGCTTTTAATAGGAGAGACCGCTCTTAATAAGCTCCAAAATTCAAGGGTTGCCATATTCGGAATAGGAGGAGTCGGAGGCTATGTGTGCGAGGCTCTTGTAAGAGCGGGGGTAGGAAGCTTTGATATCATAGATGACGATAAGGTTTCATTAAGCAATCTGAACAGACAGATAACAGCCACATATTCAAGCATAGGCGAGTACAAGGTCGACGTCATGAAAAAACGTATGCTTGATATAAATAAAGCTGTAGTTGTAAATACCTATAAATGCTTTTTTCTTCCGGAAAATGCGGGTGAATTTCATTTTGAAAAATATGATTATGTTGTGGATGCCGTTGATACGGTCACATCAAAGCTTGAGATCATCACAAGATGCAAGGAAAAAGGCGTTCCCGTAATAAGCGCTATGGGTGCAGGCAATAAGCTGGACGCTTCTTCTTTTGAAATAGCCGATATATATGACACGAGCGTTTGTCCCTTGGCAAAGGTACTGCGCCGCGAGCTTAGAAAAAGAGATATTAAAAGCCTTAAGGTGGTATATTCAAAAGAAGAGCCTATAAAAAGAGCCGATTCCGGTGAAAATCCGAATTATGAAGAGGGTGAAAAAGCTTTACATTTAAAAAGAAGCATTCCTGCAAGCATATCATATGTGCCTGCCGTTGCGGGTCTTATGATGGCGGGAGAAATAATAAAAGATATTTGTAGTAAATGAGGGAAATCGGTAAAAATGAGAGAAAATGAGCTTCTTGTAAAGCTTAGAGACGGGCAGGAGCTTACGATGAGGGATCAGATCCTTTTGATTGTAAGGCTCAGTATACCTGCGATTATGGCGAATATTTCACAGCTTCTTATGGAATATATCGACTCTTCAATGGTAGGAAGACTCGGAAAGGAGGGATCCGCAGCCATAGGCATTGTCGCTCCTACAACATGGCTGGGCGGAGGTATGTTGATTGCCGCTTCCTACGGCTTTTCCGTACAGGTTGCTCAGTATATAGGAGCAAAGGATGACAAAAGGGCAAGAGATCTTGTGCATGAGGGACTCGTTGTCGGACTTATCTGGTCGGTGCTTCTTGCCGCTGCGGGCATTTCTATAAGCTCACGCTTACCCGTACTGCTCGGGGGAAGGCAGGAAATAGTCACGGATGCAAGCCTGTATTTCGGGATATTTGCTCTTTCCGCACCTGTCGTTCTTATACTTCATATCAGCGCCGCCTTTATACAGGCAAGCGGAAATATCATACTTCCCAGTATTTTGCATGTCATAATGTGCATTTTGGATGTCGTGTTCAATTTCTTTCTTATTTTTGAGAGCAGAATTGTAAGTGTAGGAAAGCTTTCCTTTGAAGCCTTCGGCTTCGGACTGGGCGTAAAAGGAGCGGCTATCGGAACTCTGCTTGCGGAGCTGTGCGTGGGATCCTTTCTTTTTGCGTATCTTATGCTTAAAAGCCCGGCTCTTAAAAAAAGAAGGGGAGAAAAGTGCAGTTGGAGAAAAAACGACTTGATAAAAGCCGCTAAAATAGGTATACCTGTATGTATAGAACAGATCGTTCAGCAGGGTGCCCAGATTTTAATTATCGCCATAGTCGCTCCGCTCGGAACGGCGGCTGTGGCTGCCAATTCTCTTGCCATTACGGCAGAGGGGCTGTGCTATATGCCGGGCTTCGGAATAGGAGCTGCGGCGTCTACCCTTATAGGTCAAAGCATAGGGGCGGGAAGAAAGGATCTTATAAGGAGGCTTAGCCGGCTGACTACGATTTTCGGAATGCTTGTGATGGCTTTTTCGGGGCTTCTGCTATATTTATTTGCACCCTTTATGATGGGGATTTTAACACCCGATCCGGAGGTTTGGGCTTTGGGAGTATCGGTGTTAAGGATAGCAGCCTTTTCCGAGCCCTTTTTTGCAGCATCCATTGTGGCAAACGGCTGTTTCAGAGGTGCTGGAGATACCTTCATTCCGAGCCTTATGTCGCTGTTCAGTATATGGGCTGTTCGAATACCCATTGCTGCAATACTTAAGCCTGTTGTAGGTCTTAGGGGAGTGTGGATCGCCATGGCGATCGAGCTTACATTCAGAGGTATAATATTTATTGTAAGGCTTTTTGGAAAAAGATGGATACAGCTTGAAAAACCGGGGTTTCAATGAAAATTTAAAAAGCGGATTTTCAATATTAAGCCCGTTGCAGCGCCTTTAAAATGAATGCATTAATTAAGCCGGTTTTTACATGAATCATATCGGTATCAGTCGTCGCAATCCGCCGAGCTGCCCCGTGCCTGTAAAACGGGCAATAAATTCAGCTTATACACTTTGTAGACGCTGCACTGATAGATAGGGGGAATTTTTGTAAATATGTGTGTGGGAGAAATGAGATGGATGAAGAAAAACTGAGCTATGAGCTTATCAGGCAGCAGTCCGCCGCCGCCGTTACGGAGCTTTTATCAAAGGCTTCTTTTGAGGAGGGTGACATATTTGTGGTTGGCTGCTCTTCAAGCGAGATAAAGGGGGAGCACATAGGGAAGGGCTCGGATATAGATGCGGCAAAAGCGGTTCTGGAAGGTATTTATCCTATACTTGAAAAGCATAAGCTCTATCTTGCCGCTCAATGCTGTGAGCATCTTAACCGCTGTCTTATCATAGAAAAAGAAGCGTTAAAGCTTGCGGTTCAAAGAGGAGCGGTACACAGCATGGAGATATGCAATGCGGTTCCTTCCGTTCATGCGGGCGGCTCTTTTGCAAGCGGCTTTTTCCGCATGGCAAAAGAACCCGTTTCGGTGGAGCATATACGAGCGGTGGCAGGTATGGATATAGGCAATACTCTTATAGGTATGCACCTTAGAGATGTTGCGGTTCCTGTGAGACTGTCCGTAAAAAAGATAGGAAAAGCCGATATAGTCTGTGCAAGGACAAGACCCAAATATATAGGCGGAGAAAGAGCGATATACGATCCTATTCTAAGCGGAGGAGAAGTAAGATAAGCGATTGACTTTTAAATTTCAAAGTGATAAATTTAGCTAAATGCGTTGAAGGAGAATAGTAGCTTTCGTGAAGCTTAAAGAGAGTAGCCGGCTGCTGCGAGGCTATGGCGTTCAGATTGCGAACCGGCTCCGGAGCAGCAAAGGGTAAAGCCGTAAGCAGGAAACCTTTGACGTTTGATCTACGTGAGTGAGTGACATTTTTGTCGTGAGTGCGGGCTTACAGCCTGAATTTAGGTGGTAACGCGGAATTTATTTCGTCCTAATGTATACATTTGTACACATTGGGACTTTTTTATTTATGCGGGCAATGATGAGAAGACTCTGCTCGCTCAATACCTTGGCGAATGCCGCAATAACGATACTTGCTGTAAGGAAAGGGGAAATTATGAAGCTTAGTAAACTTGTGGGACTCAGATATAAGGAAAAACCGGCTGACTGCGTTATAGAAAGTCACGCCTTCGGCATAAGAGGCGGTTACATAAAGCTTGTGTCGAACGGAATTTTTTCTTTATATACGCCGATGAAAAAAATCACTCAAAAAATAGAAAAAATAATCAGAGAGGAGATGGAGCTTCTTGACTGTCAGGAGGTTATGTTTCCCGTCGTGCTTCCGGGTTCCCTGTGGGAGGAATCGGGTAGGTATTCGAGCGTAGGCGAGGAGCTTTTAAGATTTAATGACAGAAACGGCACACCCATGGTTCTCGGCATGACTCATGAGGAGGCGGCGGTAGATCTTGCAAGAGATTTCGGGAGAACCTATGCCAACTACCCTTTTTCAATATATCAGATACAGACCAAATTCAGAGATGAGGCAAGACCCAGAGCAGGTCTTATAAGGGTAAAGGAATTTACCATGAAGGACGCATACTCCTTTCACACGTCGCAGGAGGATCTTGAGGATTATTATGACAAAATGGCAAAATCCTATTTCAGGATATTCCAAAGAGCGGGCATTCCCGATGTAATATCAGTAAAATCGGATTCGGGGATGATAGGCGGCAGCGTGTCACATGAATATATGCTTTTATCGGAAGCCGGAGAGGACACGATAGTTCTCTGTGATGAAGCAACTTATAGTGCAAATATGGAGGCTGCCGAAAATATCGTGGACAATTCCGGCTGCTCTCCCGCAGGTGAATTGAAAAAAGTTTTTACGCCCGACTGTAAAAGCATTGAGGACGTATGTAAATTTTTGAACGGAAGAATAGAAGAGTCCTGTAAGGCGGTCATATATCAGACCAATTTGAAGGACGAATATATAGTGGTATTCATAAGAGGAGATTATGAGGTAAACGAAACCAAGCTTACAAATCTTCTCCATGAAAAAATACACCCCGCAGATGTTACAGAGGAAAGCGGACTTGTAGCGGGCTTCTGCGGACCCTATAAGCAGACTGCAAAGTGCAGGATAATTTATGACAGAACCCTTGAAGGCATAGAAAGCCTTTGCTGCGGGGCAAATGAGGTCGACCATCATTATACGGGTCTTAATATAAAGCGCGATATAGGAGATGTGGAATATGTTGACGTAGCCAAGATCAAGGAAGGCGGAATTTGTCCGGAGAGTCCTGAGCACAGGGTTCGAATAAGCAGAGGTATCGAGGTAGGAAATATATTCCAGCTCGGGAATAAATATACCGAAAGCATGGGGATGACCTATACGGATGAGGACGGAACGGCTAAGATTCCGATTATGGGCTGCTACGGAATAGGAGTAGGAAGGCTTGCAGCCTGCGTCTGCGAAGCGCATCATGATGAAAAAGGTCCTATATGGCCCATAACAGTAGCTCCGTGGCAGGTTCATCTTTGCTGTATGAGAGTGGATAATGCGGATTGCAGGGAGACCGCCGATAAAATATACGGGGAGCTTCTTAAGGAGGGAATAGAGGTTATTTATGACGACAGGGAGGCACGTGCAGGCGTTATGTTTGCGGACGCCGATCTTTTGGGAGTTCCTGTCCGTATAACGGTGGGTCCCAAGGCTCTTGTCGAGGGAGAGGTTGAATTAACGACAAGAGATAAGAGCGTATCTCTCAGGGTGAAAAAAGAAAATGTAATCGAGGAAACAAATAAGCTGATAGCAAAGCTGTACGATAAAATTAACAGCAAAGTTTCGGACAGAGCCTGAAAATCAACAGCTCGAAATTATAATTAAAAAATCACAGCTTAAAAATTCGGATTTTGAAATTTTAAAGCTGCGATATAATCCAAGACAGCCTACATACCCTCCGGGTAAATCCCTTTACTTTTTAAGGAGAGTATGTCGGCTGTCATTTTTACGGTTTTTTTTAATATATTTTGTTTTTATATTTTGTCCGAAAATTGCCGATGATATCGGAGTAAAGCCTGCATCGGCTATTCCAGAAAAATATTTTCCGCATTGTACCACAAAAAGCCGTTTTCTCTGCAATAGGAAGTTATTTTTTTTGCCGTGGCTTCATCCGCTCCGTATTCCAACAGATAGACCTTTATTCCGTTGTCCTTAACAAGATCAAGATATTCAAGGAAGTATTTGAGGGTATCTTTATCCTGTTCATAATATTTCATATTTTCAAAGTCTATCTTTGTGAAGACGCTCTCCTGATTTACGGCGTCAAAAAGGGAGCCGTGTATATTTTTACTTATACACTCGGAAACGAAGCTGTCTCCGCCGTTTATTATAATCGTGAGGTTATAGGTTTTCAGATTTTTTAAAATAGCACAGAGACCCTCAAAAATTTCAGGCTGATTGTAATGATAATAAACATCGGCATTGTCTATAAAAAAGCCGTCTATTCCCTTGTCGGCATATTCCTTCGCTATTTTCAGCGAAATAAATTCCTGCCAGTCCTTGTCGGATACGTCAATCCATTCCTCGTCATCCCAGTTTTCATACCTTCCGAGAGCAAGCCTTTTAAAGTCCTTATAGTAGCTGCGGTAATTTTCAAGAGAGCCTATATTAAGATAGCCGTATACGGTCTTTCCGTTTTGATGGAGCCTCTCTATGAGAGCCTTATCAAATAAAGATGGCTCTATCACGACGGTTTTATAGCTGTCAAGTCTTTTAATATCCTCAGCTTCTATTCCTATAAAAACTCCGTATTCATTGAGTTCGGGCTTCGAAAAACGGATGTTTATAAGAAAAAAAGCTGAAAGTACGGCAATAAGCGCTATAAGAGCATAAAGAATTTTTTTCATAGGCAATCCTTTTTAAAAATATAAAAGTATATTCTATGGAACGGAACATTCATTTTCC
>CAUVOD010000071.1:0-6657 GCA_963553525.1 uncultured Lachnospiraceae bacterium
AAAGGAGAATAACACAATGGCTAAAGAATATTACCTTTATGTAAAAGGCAAAGCTGTACCTGTAAGCGAAGAAGTCTACAAAGCCTACTGGAAAATAACAGAGCATAGGGGAAACATACAAGGATAAAATATTAAAGCTAATCAAGAGAGAAACAGAGAAGATATAAATTTATCAAAGAAATTTTTTTTATATCCTTGACAAATCTTCCCAAAAGCAACGAATTACTATATTGTTGTAAGAAACATATTATAGGAGATTGTATCTTTACAAATTCGGTGTTTACGGCATTATTTGATTATTGAAGCTATAAATTAAATTTTTAAAGCATGGAGGAAAATATTATGATCGAAACAATTAACAGCCCCAAAGCGCCGTCTGCGATAGGACCCTATGTTCAGGCAAAAAAGGCTAACGGTTTTATTTTTGTATCGGGTCAGCTCGGGCTTAACCCTGAAACGGGAAAGCTTGCGGAGGGCGGAATAGCGGCTCAGACGGAGCAATCCTTAAATAATCTGAAGGCTATTTTGGAGGCTGCCGGATCGGACATGGATCATGTGCTTAAAACCACCTGTCTGCTTTCGGATATTGCCGATTTTGCCGCCTTTAACGATGTATACGGAAAATTTTTCAAAGAATTCCCTGCAAGAGCCTGCTTTGCGGTAAAGGATCTTCCGGCGGGAGGTCTTGTTGAAATTGAACTGGTGGCGGTGGAAAAATAACGATATATCGGGTTAAAGCATTTGATCCGGCTTATACCGGAAGAACAATATTATTGAGTTTTCTCCACTAAAACGAGTAATCGAATATGATAAACGGGTGTCTATGGAGCAAGTAATGGAAAAACAGGCTCTTTTGAATCAGTGGCTGTATGAACAGGAAACAGCTCATATTAAAGGCTGGGATTTCTCCCACATTAGAGGCAGATATAAGGAAGAGGACGATCTGCCGTGGGATTTCAGGAATATAATAAAATTTTATCTTAAAGATACCGATTATTTATTGGATATGGAAACAGGAGGAGGGGAGTTTCTTTTATCCTTTCTTTCCAATCCTGAATATACTGCGGCGATTGAAGGCTATGAACCGAACATCAAAATATGCGAAGAAAGACTTTTGCCTTTGGGAATAGATTTTAAGGCGGCTGACGGTGGTGATAAACTTCCCTTTAAAGATAATTATTTTGATATTGTTACCAACAGACACGGTAAATACGATGTAAATGAGCTGAAAAGAGTTCTTAAAAGTGGGGGGATATTTCTTACACAGCAAGTAGGCGCCGAAAACGACAGAGAACTGGTGAAGCTTTTAATCGGTGATATTGAAATTCCGTATCCTGAAGCCTATTTGGATATTTCCGCACAAAAATTTACAGATAACGGATTTGACATTATAGAAAAAGCCGAGGCATACAGACCGATAGAGTTTTATGATATCGGCGCGCTCGTTTGGTTCGCAAGGATCATTGATTGGGAGTTTCCCCGCTTTGAGGTGGAAAAATATCAAAAAAATCTTTTTAAAGCACAGGAAATTCTTGAAAAAGAAGGCTCAATCAAGGGAAGAATTCATAGATATTATTTTGCGGCAAGAAAAAGATAGCAGATGTTGATATTTGTATGATTCAAATGATAAGGAAAAAAGAATAAGAAATGAATAATGTTCCAAGAGAGAAAGCCTTAGTTACTCTCAAGGAGGAAATAACAAATACTTATCCGTTTTGTAATGACCTTCCTCTTATATACTTGGGTGAAATAACGAATATGCCGGAGCATGGAATTTTTATAGGAAAATCCGGTAAATGTTATTTCGGATATCATATTTTTAACTTTCGTGAGCTAAGCGAAGCTGAGATATAAAGCTGACAGGTTTATGCTGTAAAAAATATCAGTTTATACTTTTAACATAATCTATAAAAATTTTTAAGATAACTATGATTTCCTGTTAAATCCTTAAAATATGGTTGTTACCGTATATTCACAGGTGTAATTGTCATATTGATTTTGACAATTGCACCTTTTTTAGGTAAAAACCGTAAAATATACATGAATCGAATTTTTGTTCGAAAAAACTGTTGACTTTCGAAAAGATGTTCGATATACTGTCCATATAAACAAATGTTCGATTTAAAGCTTTTATACAGGAGATTTATTTATGGGCGGCATGATAGATTATGAACATGGTAAAAAAAAGAAATATTCAAATGAATATGACTTTGCTTCTTCATTTAATAATTTTATAAAAGCTATTCTAGGCTTTTCAGTCGGAATAATTGTGATGGCTGTAATCTTCTTTGGAGCAAGCACTATCAAAAGTGACGCATCCTCTTCTGAAAATTATACCAAGATGTACGGCAGTGTCAGAATTAACCTGAATGACAATATGTATTCCATAGCGGAAAACTTCTATTCGGATATACATTATAGCGGCATTGAAGATTATTTAAAGGAAGTCTGTCGTATTAATCACATAGCCGACAGATCCGATCTAAGGGCGGGAGATTATATAATAATGCCGTATTACCGTGCTACGGAAACATACACGGATATATCTTGTGATTAACTGTCCGTATTTTCACGCAGCCTTACCATCCGTGCAGCCCGTCTTCTGTTTTCATCATCCTGAGCCGCATAATGCTTTCTGGTCGTGTTTACGTCCTTATGACCGAGTACGTCGGCAACCAAATATATATCTCCGGATTCTTTATACAGATTTGTTCCGTAAGTCGATCTGAGCTTATGCGGAGTGATTCGTTTTAAAGTGGTTACGGTTGACGCATATTTTTTTACAAGCTTTTCAACGGCTCGAACCGATATACGCTTATTCTGGAGCGACAAAAATACCGCATTTTCGCTTCCTTCCCGTGCCATAACAAGCTTTCTGCTTTCCATATACGCTTTCAGGGCTTCTTCAACCTCTTCTCCGAAATACACTATGGAGTCATAGCCTCCCTTGCGATGAACCCTGATACCGTTGTTGTTAAAATCTATATCGCCGAAGTCAAGCCCGACGCACTCTGAAACTCTTATACCCGTTCCGAGCAGAAGAGTAATCAGAGCGGTATCACGAAGCCTTGTCTTGTCATGAAACTTTTTTTGAGACTTGGTCAGACCTTCCCCCGCCTCGACTTTATCGAGCATAACAGCGACCTCGTCAGGCTCCAGCCTCACAATTTCATGCTCGTGAAGCTTCGGAGAGCGGACAAGAGCCGGAGGATTGGTTTCGATAAGCTCCGCCTTATAAAAATAATTATACAAAGATCTTATAGACGATATTTTACGAGCCTTTCCGAATTCTTCATTGCTCAGCTCCCTTCCGTCCTTATCGTAAAGAGTGACAAATTCAAGATACTCCTCTATATCCTCACGGGTAATATTATCCAAAATATCCAGTTTATAATCCGCAATATCTATTTTGGAAAGAATGGAATTTCTTTCATGTAAAAATTCAAAAAAAGTACGGATATCATACACATATGCAAGCCTTGTACGCGTGGAGGTATTCCCTTCAATGCCTCTGACATACTGCCTGCAAAAGCGTGGAAGAGCAGCAAGAATTTCTCGTGTTTTTTCTATATTCAATTTATCCTGTTCGTTATGATATTTATCCGCTTTGCCCTGCATTTAATTTCCTTTGATAGATATTTTTATCATTTTATGCCTATAAGCACTAATATTTACTAAGATAATTTCACAATTATGCCGATATAGCAGATGTGACAGTGGTAATACCTGTATGTGATTTGTGCATTTTATCATTTCAAATTTAAGTAGATCCGGTTAAAAACGCTGTCAAAGTTAATATTTTTAAATATATATGACTTTGCAACTAACTTATATCACAGCAATATAAGTATAGCAAGTCGAATTATTTAGAGGGGTATTTATAAAATTTTAACTATAAAAAATCAAATAACTAGGAGGGCAAGCTCTAAATGCGCTCTGCTGATTTATTGTGATGTCGGTACAGCTTTTTCATACATGTATTCATATTATCAATCAGGTGTAAATCATATATATAAGAGTAGCGGGACGGATGTGTCAGGTCGCATAACACCTCGCGAATTGGATGCAGCCGATTTTTATGGTGGAAACACCCAAGTTCTTGTATATGATGTCCTTACAGGAAAAGTTATCGATTTTTACAGTAAAAATCTTAATGAATTTTATAATAAAGGGTATTATCCTCTACCTACACAAGGACCTTGTGAACTGTAAAATTTTATTTATGCGAGCAAATGAATTCAAAAACCTTGGTGAATACCCGGGCAACGATAGTTAGATTAGTTTCTTTGATAACAGCTATTTAATGCAATGTAAGCACATAAGTAATATTTGATGAGGTGTATAAAAATTATGAAAATAAACGGAACCGATTTTTTTACAGGAGAATATGCCGGACGTATAAAAGCGCCTGATCCATATGAAATTTCAAATGAAACAAGCTTAGAGCTTCCTAAGGAAGTGGAATTATGGCTTAAAACCGATCCAAAGCTAAAGAAAGCATTGAATTTACAGGACAATGTAAAGATAACCATATCAAAAGAAGGCTTGGATTTATCGTCCGGTGAAGGCAGATTAAAAAAAATTAAGTCGTTTACAATTCTAAATTATGAAGCTCATATAAGAGAGCATAAAAAACTTGCTGGCGACAAGTATGAAAAAGATCCTTTCTGGAAAAATACATTAGATCAATGGCTGATATTTAGCGAGACGCTAAGTAAAGAGAACTTTTACTCCAATATGAGTGATGAAGAAGTGAAAGAATTTGAAGATATGCTGGCAGATATTACGGCAGAAATGGATAATTTGAGTGCAATCCGATTTTGGGGTGGGGGTCCCTCAAATCAGTTTTCCAAAAGAAAAAATCAATCATATAACTTTCATATAACAAAAACGGATGCGCTTACGGGGCTGGAAGCTTCTATATCCGCATTAAAATATCTTTCAGATAAATTTTTCACCGGAGAAACTAAAGAAAAATTTGATAAATTAATAGATGATTACCGTACGCACAATGAGGATATCATATCGGATTATAACGGCTTTGGAGAGAGTTTCGATAGATATAGAGCCAGAATGTATAACTTAGGCGGTCCCATATATAATGAAAGGTATGGATATTCTGTAAAACTGGGAAATATATCAAAATCGAAAAAGGATGAATCTGATTATACTAATGCCGTATCCAAAATATTTTCTTCAAGCCACAATAACAAAGATATGATTAACAAACTAAAAAAGCTGCTTGTATCATATAGGACTAATGAAGACGAAAACGAAGGTTTTAAAAATTACGTCTTGGAACAGTCGGAATATATGTTCAAACACATATCAAACATGTGGAACAGACTTGAGAATTTTACAATGCAATGTAAGCACATAAGTAATATTTGATGAGGTGTACAAAATTATGAAAATAAACGGAACCGATTTTTTTACAGGAGAATATGCCGGACGACGCACAAAAGCGCCTGATCCATATGGAATTCCGGACGAAATTCCGGATAAAACAAGATTAGAGCTTCCTAAGGAAGTGGAACTATGGCTTAAAACCGATCCAAAGCTAAAGAAAGCCTTGAATTTACAGGACAATGTAAAGATAACCATATCAAAAGAAGGCTTGGATTTATCGTCCGGTAAAGACGGATTAAAAAAAATTAAGTCGTTTACAATTCTAAATTATGAAGCGCATATAAGAGAGCATAAAGAACTTGCCGGTGACAAGTATGAAAAAGACCCTTTCTGGAAAAACACAGTAAATCAATGGCTGATATTTAGCGAGACGCTAAGTAAAGAGAATTTTTACTCCGATATGAGTGATGAAGAAGTGAGAGAATTTGAAGATATGCTAGCCGACATTACAGCGGAAATGGACAATTTGAGTGAAATCAAATTTAAGGGGATCGGTGTTTCCTTTTCCAAAAGAAAAAATCAATCATATAACTTTCATATGGCAAAAACGGATGCGCTTACGGGGTTGGAAGCTTCTATATCCGCATTAAAATATCTTTCAGATAAATTTTTCACCGGAGAAACTAAAGAAAAATTTGATAAATTAATAGATGACTACCGTACGCACAATGAGGATATCATGTCGGATTTTATAGGTTTTGAAGAGGCTGGCGATAAATTTAGAGCCAGAATGTATAACTTAGGCGGTTCTATATATAATGAAGGGTATGGATATTCTGTAAAACTGGGAAATATATCAAAATCGAAAACGGATGAGTCTAATTATACTAATGCCATATCCAAAATATTTTCTTCAAGCCACAGTAACAAAGATATGATTAACAAATTAAAAAAGCTTCTTGTATCATATAGGACTAATGAAGACGAAAACGAAGGTTTTAAAAATTACGTCTTGGAACAGTCGGAATATATGTTCAAGCACATATCAAGCATGTGGAACAGACTTGAGAATTTTACTTTGAAGAAGTAGTTGACATTGATATACGTTCCACATTGACTGCTGCGTATTGTCCCATAAACTCAATGAGTCAGCAAAAATAAACTCATGCGGTTCCTATAATTACGTACATAAAATAATATAAATTACAAAAGTAAAATGGCAATGGAATTGTTTTTAACAATCATTGCTGTTTTAGAGTTATAGGACAAAACGTGTTGATGGCTAATCCCATTGATCATAGAATCTGT
>CAUVOD010000072.1:0-6490 GCA_963553525.1 uncultured Lachnospiraceae bacterium
AAATAGAAATTATGAACAAAAAAGTTGGTAGACAAAAATTAGAATTTTTATCTGTCAATATGCCTGCTTATGACCATAAAGTATGGAATGACAGGTTTGCGGAAAAATTTAAGGATATTCCGGAAAATAAGCATATCCGTTAGATGATTTTAAATGTGTTTACTGTTTTTTAATTTACGCAAGTAATGAGCGGGAGCCCGAGCTTGCAAAACCGTCGTATTTCGAGGGATATGATTATTTCTCAAGCTTGTATGTTTTGACTCCGAAAGTAAAATATATAATATGGAACAGCCATATGCCGAAGAGGATGGCGCAGGGGATAAACAGATTTTTACGGAACATTAGAAAAAATCCGAAGCCTATAAAAAGTGTTACGGTTATCATAACACGTTTTTTTACTTGTCTGCTCATGCCCTGACCTTTGACATAGGTTTCAAGATTATTCTTATAGAGCTTGGTGTTTATGAGCCAAGTATGCAGTCTTTCGGAGCTTTTTGCAAAGCTGACCGTTGCCAAAAGCAGAAACGGAAATGCAGGAAGCATGGGAACGACCGCACCTACCGCACCGAGTCCCACACCTATACATCCCAATATAATCCAAAATATCTTCTTGATTTTCATTTTCTTTCTCCAATCGTTTGGTTTTTGCATTCAATCATGCGGCAGATCACTTTGCTCATACATGCAGGATCCTTTTATACGATAGATACGATCCGCAATCGCCATAGTGGATTCACGGTGAGATACCAGAATAATGCTTTTTTTATGTTTTTGTTCTTTTAGTGCTTTCAGAATAATGCCTTCGTTGATGCTGTCAACATTACTTGTCGGCTCGTCCAGCAGGATCAGTTCACTGCCACGCAGGAAAGCGCGGGCAAGACCGATACGCTGTTTTTCTCCCGCTGAAAGATTGTCGCCAAGAGTACCGACCCTTGTCTTGTAGCCGTCGGGAAGGGTGAGAATAAAGTTGTGGACGGAAGCCAGTTTACAGGCGTCTTCAATTTCTTTCATTGTTGCATCAGGCTTTGCGATACGCAGATTATCCTCAATGGTTTCATCAAAGAGATAAGTTGTCTGGCTGACCATTGTGACATTATCCAGTAAGTTGTCAGTATCAATGCGTTCAATATCTATGCCGTTGTAGTTGATTTCGCCGGTATCCTTTTTCCAGAAGCGGAGCAGCAGCTTAAGTAAGGTGGATTTCCCCGAACCTGAGTCTCCGACTATTCCGATGATTTCTCCCTTTTTTGCGTACATACAAATATCGGAAAGAATCTGCGTCCGACCGTCATAAGAAAAGGACAGATTTTTAACATCAAGCCTGTCAAAGTCCATGACGGAGCTGTTTTTTACAGGTGTTACGGCAGGTTCTTCATTAAGCAGATTTAATACTCGATCACCCGAGGCGAAGGTTTGAGTAAGGTTTCCCGGCAGAGCCGATATGGCAATCACGGGGCCGAAAGAGCCGAATACTGCAACTACGCCGATAATCATTCTGCCGACAGACAGCATATCCTTTGTCAGAAGTAAAATCCCTACAGCAAGTGTTGCTATAATGAAGACGGATACACAAAGCTCGGTTGTTGCAGCCGCTTTTGCCGTACAGCGCTTCATCCTGCCGGTTTCTTCAAGGAGAATGGAAGAGCGGGCATTGACTTCCTTTTGGCGCTCTTTACCCGCATTATTCAGTACAATATCTTTAATGCCCTTGATACTGTCAAGGAAATAGGCGTTAAAAGAAGCAAATTCCGCACGATACCTTACGCCGCTTGCCTTCAGTTTTCCGGAGAAAATAAGAGGAATTATGACGCCGATTGAAATAAAGCCGATGAGCGCAGTAAGCGCAAGCCACCAGCTTGATACAAATCCCACAAACAATACCACGCATGTGGAAACAAGTATTGCTATGCAGATTGGAGAAATAGTGTGGGCATAGAACACTTCCAAGGTTTCGATGTCGGCGGTGATCATAGCAATGATAGCGCCTTTTTGCTTGCTTTCAAGCTTTGCGGGACACAGCACACGCAAGGCGGCAAATATTTTATCTCTGATAACCGCAAGCAGCTTGAATGCAATATAGTGATTTCCGTACTGCTCAAGGTAGCGGAGCAAACCGCGAAGAATGCCGCAGCCTATGGTAACGGCGATAATAGTTCCGTAAGACAACGTTATGTTCTCACCGAGCGCCTTAGCTATTCCTACTGCGCCCGTCAGGGTGACCCCCATTGCACAGATAAAGCCTACAGAGCCGTTAATGACGGCAAGTATGATTATATAGGTAAGACTTCCGAGAAGCAGGATCAGATTTGTCATGATTTTTGCTCCGCTTCTGCGTAAAATCAGTTTTTTGTTCATGCTTTCACCTCCACATAGCCTTTTTCCAGCTCCTTTTGTGCGGTGTAGAGTCTGGCGTAAGAGCCGCACTTTTCCATAAGTTCGAGATGAGTGCCGCTTTCTTTTACTTCTCCCGCTTCCATATAGTAGATAAGATCGGAAGGAACCACGTTGGAAAGGCGGTGTGAAATAACGATGACAGCCTTTGTTTTTGACAGTTCTCTGATATTTGCCATAATAACGGCTTCGCTGTCAATATCTATGTTGCTGGTCGCTTCGTCGAATATATAAATATCTTTGCAGGCTATAAGATTGACGGCAAGCGCCAATCTCTGCTTCTGACCGCCGGAAATATTGGAAGCGTCCTCGGTAATTGGCTTATCCAAGCCGCCGTTTTCACGGATAAACCCGGCAAGATTTACTTTTTCAAGAGCGGCATATATTTCTTCGTCGGTTGCGCTTTTATTCGATAACATAAAGTTATTTCTGACAGTTTCATTGAAGATATAGGTGTTATAGCTGACAACCGCAAGATGAGAATAATAGCTTTCACGAGACAAGGTTTCAATTGCCTTGCCTCCTGCGGTGACAGCCCCCGCTTTGGCACGGAATGCTCCCAGCAGCATATTTACAACGGTAGATTTACCGCAGCCGGATTCGCCGACAATGGAGAACATACCTGTTTTCGGGAAGCTGATGCTGACATTTTTCAGAACATCCCGCTTGCCGTCATAAGAAAAAGTCACATTTTCAAGCCTTAATTCTACACTCTCGACCTCTTCTTCACCCCAAACCGGATCGGGAAGTTCAAGTAAAGAGAGTATTTTTTTACCGGCGCTTGCTCCGTTCATTGCCGCATGAAATGCCGAGCCTAAAGCACGTAAAGGCAGGAAAAAGTCAACGGCTAAAAGAATAAGGAAGAGAGCGTCAAAGGGAGAAAGTCCCCAATGTATCACGGCGAGAACGGAAAGAGAGATACCCAGACCTGCGCCTCCATATGCCAACATATCCATAATAATGGTGCTTGTAAGCTGCAATACAAGAACTTTCATGGTAATCTTACGGAACTCCTCGCTTGCTTTGTTCATCTTGATGTGCTGTGCGCCGTCCGCATTAAAAATTTTCAGTTCTTTAAGACCTTGAATGCTGTCAAGGAAACTGTCGCCCATATGAGTATATTTGTTCCAATACTTAACAAATACCTTTTTTGCATATCTTGATATTGTAATGATTGATACGGGTATAAGAGGAACACAGGCAAGCAGCGCTAAAGCCACACGCCAATCAATCCATACGGTTATGCAGAATAAAATTATGGGAGCAGTCATTGCATAGAAAAACTGGGGAATGTATACCGAATAATACAGATCAAGCTGTTCCACGCCTTCCATAGAAGCCTGTGTAAGCCCCGCCATACTCATTTCATCGGTAGAACGAACTCCCAGCTTTACTATCTTATTATAAATGCGCTCACGTAGAGTCATTTTTACTTTTCTTCCGAGTTTATCCCTCAAATTTCCGGAAATACGAGAGCATGTATATCTTAGCGCCATTCCGATAAATGCAACTATTGCGGTCGGAAGAAAAATAAGCGCACCTCCGCTGTGGATATCGTATTCCGCAGCCAATTTAATTGCTCTGCAGATACATGCCGTAACGGTGATGCCGGAAAAGAGCCCGATAAGCATCAGCGCAACCGTGTAAAATATATATTTTTTGTCATCTCCGAGCAATCGGAGAAGCTTTTTATCTATCATATAATATACCTTAAATATTCATCATTTTATAATATAGCGTAAAGCACTGTTATTTGCCACTAACTCAATGATGATATATACACGATTACAGTAAAGAAGTCAATCGCTGATGCCTGTTCAGGGTTGAGCATGATTTATTAGGTATCTTAAAAATCCTGCTTGTATATTTATATTGTTAGTTATAAAATATTTCCCTGGTTAGTCATTACTAATTAAATGTAAATTAAGTAAATTTAACTGATTATAAGAGGGGGTATATATTTTTATGAGAAGATTAGCGGCAATTATATTGTGTTCGGTGATGGCGGTATTGTCAGCCTGTCAATCCGGAGGAGGGAATCAAAACTCTTCACCTGCAAGTGTAGAGAAAGACGGTATACTTAATATAGGAGGAGCCAGAGCGTATGAATCATCAAGAGAAGGAGCGTCATTGGTATTTGATACGCTTACCGGCTTAGATGAATATTATCGAGCAACTCCTTCAATAATAACGGAGTGGAAACCGGAAAATAATTTTACGGAATATGAGTTAACAATAAGAGAAGGAATTAAATTCCATGACGGAACAGAACTCACAGCCGACATTGTAAAATGGAATATAGAAAATGGAGGAGCGATAAATTATTGCAGTTACAGCTATTTGCTTGACAAAGTGGAAATCGTAGACGGAACACATATAAAGGTAAGCTTTACAGCGCCTTATCTGTTTTTTGACAGAGATCTTGCTTTAGTTCCATGCATAAAGCAGGACGGATACACGGAAGAAGGAAGATTTAAAGATTATGTAGGAACGGGTCCGTTCAAATTTGAAGCAAAAAATGAGGGAGACGTAACCGTACTTACACGAAACAATGAATATTGGGACTCTGAATATAAAACAGATGTGGAAAAAGTTCAGTGGTATTTTATAAAGGATGCTCAAACAAGAAAACTGGCGCTTGAAAGTGGCGAGGTTGATATTCTGGGCATTAGTGAGCACGGAATATCTATTCCTTATACAGTAATTGATGAATTAAGCAAAAATGACAGCTTTGATTTCGTAAAAGAAGAGGATGATTCCTATACAAGTACCGCATCGCTTAATACCAACTGGAAAAAAGGCAAGATGAAGGATGTTAATTTAAGAAGAGCTTTTGAGACGCTCTTTGATAGAGAAGCATTGGTAAAAGATATATTCCTCGATATTCCAAAGGCTTGCGGACATATATACAATCCTAAATTTGATGACGGCTCTACGAATGAGAAAGAATTTACTTATTCGGAATCGGATTTTAAAGCTAATCTTGAAAAAGCGGGATATACGGTTGGTGACGGTTCGGCAGCTACTGTGGATAAATCTGGAGAAGCGCTTGAGCTTAAGCTGCTTGTAGGTGACAATGAATCTGAAAAAGACCTTGCCGTATATATTCAGGAATTATGTAAACAGTGGGGAATAACTATCAACATAGAGAGTACGGCAAGCGCTTCGGGCAAGCAAATGCTTAAAGACGGCGACTATGATCTTGTAATAGGACATCCTTGGTTTGTACCGCTTGTAACCAGTTTGGGATATATGGGTCTGTCAAGTGATTATACGGATGAGGGACTCGGATTTTGTGTAAATGAAGAAATGAAAAAAGCGGGTGAAGCTTATATGATGGCTGACAACTCGGAAAAAGCTGATCAGTATTCAAATGAAATTTGGAAGATACAGTACGATCAGGCTGTATCAATACCTCTTTATGTCAATCTGAGATATGCGTTTTATAACAAAAAATATGAGGGCTTCCATTTTAACAGCGATGTATTCAAAATAGACCTTAACGGAGTTAAATACAGACAATGATCGGTAAATGCTTAAAAAAACTTTTGGCTAAGCGTTTACTAAGAAATATTATACTGTTTTTTCCCATGTTATTTATTGTTACGCTTATTTCATTTGCGGTCGTATATTATGCGCCCGGAGATGCAGCAACTCTTCTTTTAAAAGAAAATCTTCAAAGAAGCAATGTAAGTGAAGAAGCTGCCGGAGAGTATGGTGAAAAAATCGGTGTAAACGGCAGTTTTACCGAGCTTTATGGCAGATGGATATCGGGTGTATTAAAGGGAGATTTTGGAAGGTCTTACAGTAAAGGGAAAAGCGTTGTTAATATTTTGACGGCAAGATATAAAATCACCCTAATAATCGCATTTTTAAGTATTCTGTTTGAAATATCCATTTCATTTCCTCTCGGGCTTAATGCAGGTATTAAGCCCGGTGGACTTTCTGATAAGATTGTAAGTATATGGACCGTTATAAGCTGTGCCATACCGTCTTTTTGGATAGGTTTGATTTGTCTGTGGTTTCTTGCAATAAAGCTTCATTTTAAGTATGCCATAGGATATGTGGGTTTCCAAAGTCTACTTATACCCGCATTTAT
>CAUVOD010000073.1:0-6090 GCA_963553525.1 uncultured Lachnospiraceae bacterium
ATAAATATCCTACAATCATATTACAGACTATTGCAATATAATCCGATCTAATATATGATAGACGCAACTGAAACTGTAAAAGGAATGCAGAGAGGTAAAAGGATTTGAAAAAAATGATACGAAAAAAGAATCGCTTATTGGCAGCGCTTTTAGCAATGGCGATGATCATTTCCAACTTTGGAGGGATCACGTCGTTGACCGCTCAAGCCTCCGAACTTGAAAGTGAGCAAAGCGCAGAACAGGTGGAGTCTGCCGAGGAGAACACGGCGGAGTCTGCCGAAATCACGGCTCCTCAGGAGACCGAATTGGAGTCTGTCGCAGCACCCGCAGACAGTGAAACTACCGGAGCCGAAGAGGAAGAAAAGGCTCAGCCCGTAGAGTCTGAGGATGCCGGGTCTGAAGACTCGTCGGAGAATGAAGATAATGCGGCTTCAGAAAACGAGGAAGCTGAAGAGCAAAATGCAGAATCCAATCGCGTTATAACTTCATTTAACTATAAGAAAATATACAACTATGTAAGAGGCGAAGCGCCTGCAACAATAGATCTCGGAGCGGAGATTGAAGCTGTTGTGGACGACGAGCCGGTAGATGTTCCCGTAACGTGGACTGCCGATAAGGTATATGCCCCCGATATAGAGGGGACATATGTATACACGGGAACAATTTCCGGAAAGTATGCTCTCGGCGAGGGAGTAGACGCTCCCAAGGTAACAATAAATGTAAAGGCTGAAAAAAATGCGGAAAAAGCGGAAATCATCGCATTTTCCTATGAAGCTTTTCTTGAATATACTATTGGAAAGGATGCCCCGGAAAGTGAAGCCGAACTTATTAAAAAACTCGGTGAAACAATCGGTGTAACAGTAAAATCTGAGGACAGCGAGGAAGCCGAGCAGAAGGAAATTCCCGTAAAATGGAATGCCGACAAGGAATATAAGAAGGACGAAGCGGGAGAATATACCTATACCGCTGAAATTCCTGAAGAGTATAAGGTTGAAGACGGATTGGCAGTTCCCAAGGTTGTTGTTAGGTTAAAAGAAGTATCCAAGAAGCTCGAAGTTATCGCTGAAGGTACGAATACCGTTATTACCGTTGAAGGCAATTTCCCCGAAGGCTCTTCACTCATTGCAGCCAAGGTGGAGAATAAGCTTTCAAATGATATGCTGAATGCAAGCAACAAGCTTAAAAACTTTGCAAGCGCAGCAGCTTATGATATTAAGGTTGTTAAAGACGGAGCAAAGGTCGATCTTCCTGCAGGAAGCGTTGCAAAGGTTACGATCGTAACAAACTCCGAAATTAATCCCGATACCAAGCTTGTACACGTAAAGACCGATCTTATTGATGATAACGGTAATAAGATTGAAGGAATATCTGAAAAGGTAGTTAACGATATCAAAGCCGGAACTGTACAGACTGAAGTGTTGACAGAAGATGATAATGTTCAGATAAACGAAAATACCGTTACTTTTGAGCTCAAGAGCTTCAGCACGATTATAGCTGCGGAGCCTAATGCTATAACCAAAATCACCAAGGCTGAAATAAGCTACAACGGAAATGTTTATGATCTGACACAGCCCGTCACGCTTCCCGATTTCGGATACAGGGATGAGATGACTCTCCATGTTGAAGCACAGTTCGGATTGGGAACGGAGAAGGAGATATCGATAACTGTTCCTAAAAGCTTGTCTTTCATAAAGGACGCTTTTGACACCTCTACACATTATGTGGTAAACGGCACGGATGTTACTTTGAGGGAAAAGATCGTTTCAAATGCTTCAGCCGATATTTTGGGAATCAAGCAGCATGACGGAACCCTTACTCTCAAATTTAAGGGCGACGGCGAGGACAGCGATACGAGATTCGTTTCGCTTGACATCCCGATATACGGCGCTTGGAGCAATGACCGTAATAAGGAGGTATGGGAGAGCGGTACGGCATGGTTTTATGATGAAGCCGTAAATGCTGTAACCGTCAGCCAGTCCATAAAGAATTTTTCGGATGTTACCGTAAAAAATGAGTGTACCTTGGATAAGCTCACATTTAAGAATGACGAAGGAAAGTCCTACGGTACAAACTGGGAGAAGGTGTGGAAATTAACCACAAAGCCCGAGGTTAAGGAAGGCGGTCAGATGACCGGCAGTGAGAGCTTTTGGGTAAAACCTGTTCCCGGCGGAGAAACTTATACAAGCTCCACAGCATATAAGAAGTACTCCATAACCTTTTTAGCTCCTGAATTTGCAAAATTCGAGGGCTTTAAGGAAGCATGGAAGGGTTATACTCCTAACTATAAGGGAGCGCCTGTAGTTGAAACTCCCGCAGGCGGAACTACTGCAAACGGATATACGGTTCCTGCGGGTTATAAGGGATATACCTTCACCATAGAGAACGACATAGTAAGCCCCAGGGATCTTACAGTATTTCCGATGTGGTCATTCCCTAAAGATAAATATCCCGCAGGCACCGAGGTTACCATTAAGGTTGCCGATGTAAAGGTAAGATATTACGGAAGAGAATATGCGGCTGACCAGTATGAAAACTTTGACGAGAACCAGTATCCTTCGCTTACCTATAAGGTTTTAGGTGACTTTGAAGAAGTATTTGCGCGCGTATACTATCATGATAAAGATAGGGAAACGGACGGAAATGCGGAAGCCGACACTTTGTACATGGGAGCTCCGGGCTTTGAGCATACTCAGGAGCGTTATGCCGGACATTTCACACTCGGAAACCGCGGCACTAAGGACAGTAAGACCAAGACGGTAACCATTACCTATGATGTAAATAATACCGGATCAATCGGTGTTACCGAGCAGAGAATACCCGGTTCGGTTGCCGGAGATCATGTAGTATCCAATGTATATGTAAAAACATGGAACAGCAAGACCAATCAGGTATCCGATTGGATTGCAATCACTCCCAAGGTTAAGAATATATACGGCTATGTAGAGGGAACTACGATAAACCTTTATGACCTCAATATAGAGGGAGGCAAAGGTAAAGAAGGCACATATATAAAGAGTATCAAGTTTGATATCGACACCATTCCTACTCAGAGCTGGTTAAGCGACAAGCCTTCCAGAAACAGATATGTGTATGAAGGTAATGATAAAAATGAACCTTTCTATAAATTTAATGCCGTAGTATTGGCGGAGAACGCTGTAAGTGTAAGCGGTCACAGTATTGAGCATAAGATTGAAATAGCCAATAAGGAAGGCAATGATCCGCTTCCTCAGGGAGGAGATATCAGCAACGGAGGTACTGGTCAATTATCCGCATATACCACTATAACGGGAAGATTATTCAACGGCTTACACGGTAAGAGCCTTATAGTAGGAAACAACCTCGCCTACGATGCTGAAAATGTATTCGAGCTCGGAAGTAAGAATAACCTCGTAATATCAAAGGTTCATCTTCATGAGTGGACTACCCAGAATGCTCAGTATATGGATGCGATATATCTGATAAGTCCCGACGGCGAACCCTACACAAATATCACTATGCACTATGAGGGCGTGGATGATAAGCCGATGAGAAACGGCAAGCCTGTCGATATCGGAGCGGTAGGTAAGAAATATTACGCAACGGACGCTGCGCCTCAGCCTGTTATAACCGAGATACCCGCAACGGATAAGATTAAGACGGACTATCCTGACGCAAGGGTTTATAAGCTTGACTTTACGGGAATTAACACGGATCAGGCAAGATATAATACACGTCAGATTGCCGGAAACGTTCTTTCCTGGGATTCACTTAAGAATACGCCCTTATCAACGATGAAAGGAAGCTCTAGTTACTATAACGGAGCATGGATAAGCTTTAACTATACACCTAAGGCTACAACTAAAGCGCAAGCTTATGAAAAGCTGATGTGGGTGGAATACAACACCAGTACCAATGTTCCGATTGAATACGACACATCGAACGGTTATAGAACTTATCTTTTTGCTGATGAGTATAACCTGACCGGTACGGGTAAGATGCTTGGACGTATGGATACGATTACTCTCAAAAAGAAAGAGGGTCTGATTGTTTCATCGTCCGCAAAGCAGAAAAAAGAAGTTGATACCATGTATCGTACATATGACGGAACCGACGCCACCGTTATGGGTATGTACAGCGACGCCAACTATAAGCTGACCGTTGAAAATAACAGTACCGCTGACGTTACGGGATTTGCAGTATATTTCCCTGTACCTAAGGCGGGCGAAAACTGGGGAGGCAGAATAAATCCCGACGGAGCATTTAAATTTTCAACAAGACTTTCAAATGCACTTAGGACCGTACCTGACGGCTTCGAGGTTTATTATGCCAAAAACGCAAGCCCCACAGCCGAGTACGGCAACTGGGAAGCTTATACATGGACAAAGCAGTCCGACACCTCTGGCTGGACAGCGTCCGACTGGAATGCCGTAAACTTTGTAAAGCTGGTATGGGTAAAGGCTGATCCGATAAAGGTCGGCGACGTTGCACAGGCTGTTTTCGACATGACCGTCGATACGACGTCGGTAACCGAAGATCAGATGTATAAAAAGAATGTATGGTCTCCGTACTTCCTGAGAAAATATGCATCCAGCGAATCGTGGGTTGTAGGAGAACCGGTAGCTACCGTTCTTACCCCCGGAATGCTTAAGGGCTTCGTATGGGAAGACAGCAATGTGGATAATAAGCTTAACGGTAAGTTTGACGAAGGTGAAAATCCGGTAAAAGGCGCTACTGTTGAGCTCTATGACACCTCTACGGGAACGGATGTACTCAGGGCGGTAACGCAAACCGATGAAACAGGTCACTATGTATTTGACGGTCTTAAGGACGGCACTGCCGAAACCGAGCATACGGTTTATAAGATTGTGGTACGCCGCGATGATACCAAGTATATCTCCTTCACCAAGCAGGGAGTCGATATGGTATTTACGCCCTCTACGGATCATGCCATAGCATCTTTGCCGGGACTTAGAGCGGCAAGCGGAGCTGAAGTTAAGATGTACGGTACAGGTCTTGTTGCAGAGAGTGTTACGGCTACAGCTCCTGTTGTAAGAAAGATTGTACAGGGCGGACCTGCAAATGCCTCTACGTTCGGCTTTATGTGGGAGGCGGATTTTGATAACAGCGACTTACCTGATGATATGGCTGATAACGAGATGCCGATGCCTGACGGAACCGCAGCCAATACACAGGAGACAAGAGTTTATATTTCAACTGCAAATCAGGGCGAGTCAAGATTTGGAAATATTACCTTCAATAAAGAAGGAACCTATTCGTACATAATCAGGGAATTGAATACGGGACAAGCCAACTATCGTTATGATGAAGCCGTATACAGGGTTGTGTATGAGGTAACGGAAGTAGAGACGCAGAACGGCGTACGTGAAATGTATGTTGAAATGTCGATATTAAAGAATGAAGAAGTAATTGACGATAATGCGGGACTCACCTTTACCAATGTTTATACGGCGCCCGGAGGCGGCGGTGGCGGAGGAGGAAATCCCACGCCCGGTCCCGTACCGAAGCCCAAGCCTACACCCGCAGCACCTGTAACTCCTGCCGGTGAGGTACTCGGAGCAAGGAGAACGGATCCCGAACAGCAGGTATTAGGAGCAAGAAGAGGAAACGGCAGAGGAAGCGTACTCGGAGCAAGAAGAGGAAAGACCGGTGAAGCAAGCAACGCTTCAAGACTCATTATAATAGCGGGACTTTCAGCTATGATAGCTATACTTGCAAAATCGTCCAAAAGAAAAAAGGAAGATTAAGAGTTAAAGAGTACATTAAACAGCAATACAGACAGTAATGCAACACAGCATCACAAAAGAATAACAAGCCCTTAGGATTTAGGCGGAAATGTTAATTATTAACAAAAAACCGCTGATCGGGCTTAGAGGAACGAATGCTTCTTTGCAATATGCGGGGGAGCATTCGTTTTGTTTTACGCAAGCTTATATAACAACATGATAAAAATAACAGTATAATGGCAATAAGACTTTTTCAGAAAGTTATCGAATATATAATTTGAATTTCATATGTATGGAGAAGAAGAGAGTTAAGTAGAGTTATAGGACAAAACGTGTTGATGAAAACCCCTCCGAAGCCTTGTAAATA
>CAUVOD010000074.1:0-5929 GCA_963553525.1 uncultured Lachnospiraceae bacterium
AAGAATGGGAAGACTCTTTTGAGAAAAAGGAAAGAGAGATTATTGTTCTAAGACATGAAGGCGGCGGCGGAAGCTTGAGAAACGGTTTTTGGGACTGGGCGGCTTATTTCTTGGCTTATGTGGACTGTGAAACAGGTGAGCTGCATAAAGAAGAAGGACGTATAGTATATCCCGTAATAGACAAAGAGAACTTACCGTATCAGTTTGATGATGAAACCGTTTACAGATTAAAAGTACGTGAAAAGCTGCCTGAGGAGACTCCAAACGGTGTATTGCCGATAAAAAATTATTTTTTAGTTGTGGAAGTTCTTGAAAAAAATGCAGTTTGTCATGAATTGGAAGAAATACTTACAGAGTATAGAAAACCGGTGATTTTGCAGGATGATATATTGGGTGAGCTGACTTATGATAAACAAATCAAAAGCTTTCAAGGAAGTATTCTTTGGCAGAATAGAAAGATAAGTATTATATTAGATGCGGATAAGGATAATAAGGGCGGAATAACAAAGGCGAAAAAAGCCCTGAAAACAATGATTTCAGATCAGGCAAAATGGGATGAAGATATGCGTAGTTTTGCTGCAAAAAAGCTTACCAAACTTGCCTGTGACTGGTGCGAATCTGATGATGAAGTTTCTGAAATTACTGAGGAAAGCTTTGCAAAAAGAATCAGCCTGAGTTTGATTTTGATGACATCGGGCGGTTCATTTTCCGCCTGTTTTGATGATGACGACCTCTTCTTCGGACATTGCATAACGGTGTGCGGCAGCTTAAAGAAAGGGATAGTGTCGGCTGATATGGAAGGATGAAAGCTATCTTGATATTTATGGTAGTGAAAACACAGAAACAGGTTTGTGAACAAAACAGCAAATTATAGGAGATCAATATGAAGCTGCATGATAATGTTGATTTCACTCTGGTCTGTACTGTGAAATTTTATAGAGGGAAGAGAAGCTTACCGCCTGATTTGAGTAATGGAAAATATTGTCCTCATTTTATGATAAAAGCAGATACAGGATATCTGGGTGTTTGTTTTATTGAAGGACAGGAAGCGGATTTTGATACTTTAGTAAAATGCTTGGTTGTACCATTGTATGAAGAGGTTGATTATTCAGGATTAGTCTGCGGAACCGAGTTTTATATAATGGAGTGGCAAAATAAAGTGTGAGAAGGAATTATAGATGAAATTATTAACAATAGATAAGATTATTTAATCCGAATATAAGGAGAACACAATGGAATTTTTAGTAGCTGAGGAGGGTGTACCTCAAAGAATCGGCTGTGAAGGGGCAACGATTGCATATTACGGAAGCGAGATAGAATTTCATTATGAAACCGTGCCGCCGCATGGAGATGAGATTTTTTCTGCAAATCTCCCGCTGTTAGATATTAGACTTCCGTTTTGGATATATGGGAGAAATCTGATATTTTTAGATGCGTATTATTTATTGGCGGAAACGGTAAAGAAAGGCGCCTGGTCTCCTATAACAAGCATGCTTATCAATATCCATACGGGGAAATATGCAAGTTTGGAACACTGGTACAACAACATATCGGTTAAGGAAAATGAAGTTGAACTGAAAAACGATCATGACGGGAAATCTACGGTTTTAAAAGATGTTAACGGGCTTAAGTGGGTTTAAAAATGTAAAATTTAAAATAATTAAAGTGAACTGCCCCGCCGCCTGCCGCGGGGTATTTCATTGGAAGTTAAAGTCCTGTATATTTGAAATTTTTCATATGTGGTATAATGTACGGATACTCAAATTTTAAAAGCAAGAGGTAAGGTAATGGATTTTTCTAGGAAGGGTATACGTAAACAGCAAAATAAATTACTTGCGGTTTCGGATAAATTATATAATAAATTTGTGGTGCTGACTTTTTCATTTGCAATCGCCGCAATTGTGTTTGCCGGAGTTGTGGGAGTATCTTTGGGGCTTGGAGCTTTTGCAGGAATAGTGGAGGAAGCTCCCGCAATAGAGGGGCTTAATGTTACGCCCAGAGGATACTCGACCTTTGTATATGATACGGAAGGTAATCAGACTGCAAGATTGGTTTCAACGGATTCAAACAGAATAGCCGTAACCTGGGATATGATACCGCAGCACATGAAAAATGCTTTTGTAGCAATAGAGGACGAGCGCTTCTGGACACACAACGGTATAGATATACAAGGTCTTATGCGTGCTTTTGCGGAAGGAATGAGCAGCGGGAGATTTAATCAGGGGGCGTCCACAATCACACAGCAGCTGCTAAAGAATAATGTTTTTACGGACTGGATAGGACAGGACGGCATATCAAAATGGAAGCGCAAGGCTCAGGAGTGGTATCTTGCGATAGAACTTGAAAAGAGCATGTCCAAGGAGGATATACTCCTCAATTATATGAATACCATCAATCTCGGACAGAATACTCTGGGAGTGCAGTCGGCTTCGCTCAGATATTTCGGAAAGTCCGTGTCCGAGCTTACTCTTTCGGAAGCTGCCTGTATTGCAGGAATCACTCAGAATCCGAGCGGATATAATCCTATAACAAATCCGGTGGAAAATAATAAAAGACGCGGCAGGGTGCTCAAAAATATGCTCAAGCTCGGCATGATCAATCAGGGAGAATATGACGCCGCAATAGCCGATGATGTATATTCTAGAATACAGGTTATAAACAAGGATCAGGATGAAAAAGAGGTCACTTCATATTTTGTAGACGCTCTTACCGACGCTCTTGTGGAGGATTTTATTGCTCTTGGTTATAACGAAACACAGGCTTATACGCTTATATATTCGAGCGGTCTTAAGATTTATTCCACTCAGGATTCCAAAATACAGGCGATAGCCGACAGCGTTTTTGAGGATACGGACAATTTCCCTCCGTATACTTCATTTCTTTTAAACTATGCCTTGACGATAAAAAGAGCCGACGGAACCATCGAAAACTTTTCACAGGAGATGATGGAGACTTATTTTAAAGAGAGCGGTAATGCAGGTTATACAAGACTTTATTCCTCCGAGGAAGACGCAAGAGCGGATATAGAGGTATATAAGGAGCACTTACTCGGAACGGGAGACAGCGTACTCGACGAAAGCGTCAATTTAACGCTTCAGCCGCAGGCTTCTCTTACGGTTTCGGATCAGAGAACCGGATATGTGGTTGCCATGGTCGGAGGCAGAGGCACAAAGACCGCTTCAAGAACTCTGAACAGAGCAACGGACTCTAAGAGACAGCCGGGAAGCTGCTTTAAGGTGGTTTCGACTTTTGCGCCCGCCATAGACGGCTATGGCATGACCCTTGCGACCACCATAAATGATGCGCCTTTTGCATATGAGAACGGAAGACTTGTAAAAAACCATTGGGGTGCGGGATATAGAGGCATGTATACGATCAGAAACGCCATCAGAGATTCCGCAAACGTGGTAACGGTTAAGACGCTTACATGGATAACACCTAGACTCGGGTATGATTATCTTGTAAATTTCGGGATTTCCACTCTTGTTGAAAAGAAAGAGATCAACGGTGAGGTTTACAGCGATATTCAGCAGGCGCTTGCCCTCGGCGGAATAACGGAGGGCGTTACCAATGTGGAATTAAATGCCGCCTATGCGACAATGGCAAACGGAGGAGTATATGTAAAGCCCGTATATTATACAAAGGTTGTGGATAATGAAGGCAAGGTGCTTATAGACAATACTGACGTCGCAAACAGACAAAGGCGTGTTTTGAAGGAGACATCCGCCTATCTTCTTACAAGCGCCATGGAGGACGTCGTGACTAAAGGTACCGGCGGACTTGCCAATTTCGGAACAACCGCAATTGCGGGAAAGACAGGTACCACCACCAATGACCTTGACGTATGGTTTTCGGGATATACCGACTATTATACCGCCACCACCTGGGTAGGCTATGACAACAACTCGAGGCTGCTTAATACCGGCGTTGCAAGCAGACTCTGGGGAAAAATAATGGGAGAAATCCATAAAAACCTTCAATGGAGAGATTTTGCGAAGCCTGATGATATAGTGACGGCTCAGGTCTGCGATATATCGGGAAAGCTGCCCATAGCGGGACTGTGCGACGGACATGTGATAACGGAGATCTTTGATAAAGATACGGTTCCCACGGAAAGCTGTGATCTCCACTTTAAGGGAACGGTTTGTCAGGCGGAGGGTTGTATTTCAAATAATGCCTGTCCTTTTGCGGCGGAAACCGTTACAACGCTTCCTCCTTATGAACCGGAAAGTGTGGCGGCGGGCAGCCATATTGCCGGAGGTCAGGCGGGAGCGTCAGGCGTTTATGAAAAAACCGTGGATGAAAACGGACAGGAAAAGATAGTGTATAAGACCTGCAAACATGACAATGTATTCTGGACCCTTCCGGAGGCTGAGGCGCAGTTGCAGGCGCAGGCATATCATATATTGACAGCGGCGGGTTATCCTGCGGATCATGCACAGATACTCAGCTCAACCTATGCACGCAAAGCAGTGGTTCAATATAATGAGAAGGGAACCGTGCTCAATTTCTTTGCCGATCTTGCGAATATTGTTGCGCAGCAGAACGCCCAGCAGCAAAACAATCAACAGCAAAATAATAACACGGGAAATTGATATCAGAGCTCAAGATATTCGGAGGAGCCTTTTGTAATATCGATATTTCCTCCGGAAATATTTGTTAAATCGTTTATTAAAGTATTTTCGCAACCTGCGGGAACAAAAAGCCCGTAGGTCACGTTTTCTTCGTATATGGGTTTTCCGCTCTTTATAGAATTTTCTTTTATATATTTTTCAACAGCCCCGCTTAAGCTGTAATTTAGCGTTACGATAATTTGATGTACAAGTTCGTATTTGACTATTGCGGAATTTTCAATAGCCGCCTTGGCGGCTGACGAATATGCTCTGGTCAGCCCTCCCGTTCCCAGCAGGACGCCGCCGAAATATCTTGTGACCACAACCAGAGTATCTGTAAGCCCCTTGCCGTTTATTACATCCAAAATAGGCTTTCCGGCTGTTCCGTTCGGCTCTTTGTCATCGGAAAATCGCTTGTGCTCGCTTTTTTTCCCTATTATGTACGCATAGCAGTTGTGCCTTGCGTCATAATGAGTCTTTCTTATATCGTTCAGTATATCCTGTACATAAGCTTCGCTTGATACGGGATAAGCATTTGCGATAAATCTTGATTTCTTTTCGGTTATTTCCGCTGAAGCCGGTGCTGAAAGTGAATAATAAAAGGCTCCGGAGGCTTCATTGTTTTTTATGATTTTTGAATTTTTATTTTTAGCCATAATCTAATTCTTTTCGTTGACAAGGAATATATCGTCTGATACAATTTTCTTCGTGTCTAAGCTGATGTAGCACAGCAGGTAGTGCGTCGCATTGGTAGTGCGGAGGTCACGGGTTCAAATCCCGTCATCAGCTTCAAGCGGAGAATTGCGGAATATCGTATTTCTCCGTTTTTTCTTTTACGGACATATTATCACATAAAAGAGTATTATCAGGCAAAAACAAAATAAGCTGTTGACAAATATTCGATTTTATAGTTTTATGGTGGTGTAATTTCATAAGAGCAATATTTAAGAGAAAGTGTATCTAGGGTTCCGGTAAAGCAGGTCCGAGCGATACAGATACTGATATTTGGTATTACACCTAAGGGACAAAAACCCAGGAGGTAGGTTTCGTCTGAAACCTGCCTTCCGGGTTTTTTATTGTTTATGTGAGCAATGAGTCAAAGACTCTGATTGTCGGAGATTTTGGCAAATGCTGCGGCAACGATAGTTTTTACAGCTGTTAAATATATTCTACGGAGGCGATTATGGAACAAATTTACACAGGCAAGACAAAGAACATCTACAAAAATTCGGACGGAAATTTTGTTTTAAAATTCAAGGATGACGTGACCGGTGTCGACGGGGTATTTGATCCGGGAGCCAATACTGTCGGTCTGT
>CAUVOD010000075.1:0-5442 GCA_963553525.1 uncultured Lachnospiraceae bacterium
AGGCGTTGATGTCGATATTATCTGCAAAATAGGAACTGTGAAGGATTTTTATAAACTGATACACAGACGCAATATTAATAACTATTACCTTTGCAGAATAAAATCATTGGGCGAAAAAAACATGACGAAAGAGGAGATCGAAGAGTTTCATTTAGCAACTTTAAAATTGAGCTATGATGAAGCGGCTGCTGAATATAATAGATGTTCAAAAACAAAGCTTGGTAAATTGATTGCGGAAAGAGAGCTTCCGATTCTTAAAAGAGCGAGAGAGCTGATGTCAATGCAGTCAAAATGTATTGAAAAAAACGCATTATGAGTATCTAAAGCAGTTTGAGTAAATATTTAATATCAACCGGTATGTAAAAATCAAACGGAAGCCACAATATATAATTCCGCATCGGTTGTAAGTCGTGTTGCCATGAGTATATTGCAGCAGACCGGAGGATAAATGAAATTAATAATTATAGATGTTCAAAAAGGAATAACTGACGACAGATTGTACAAGTTTGAAAGCTTTGTCGAAAATGTGAGAATACTTATTGAGACGGCGAGAAAAAATAATATTGAGATCATCTATGTTCAGCATGATGACGGAGAGGGCAGCGGATTTTCTGTCGGAGATGAGGACTTTGAAATATATGACAAGGTTGCTCCGAAGGATAATGAAAAAAGCTATATAAAAACGGTAAACAGCTGCTTCGGAAATAAAGAATTTGCAAAATATCTGGAATACAAAAAAGAAGATACTCTTATGATTGCGGGGCTTCAGACAAATTTTTGCATAGATGCAAGCATAAAATCGGCATTTGACAGGGGATATAAAGTAATTGTTCCCCGGGGAGCAAATTCCACTTTTGATAATGAATATATGAACGGGGAAGCAACCTGTAAATATTACAATGAATTTATCTGGAAGGACAGATTTGCAGATTGCATAGCTATGGATGAAGCTGTCGCTTTATTGAAAAGCCATAATAAGATATGATATAAAAGCTGTAATTATGAGGTAAAAAATAATTGAGTGAATGAAGCGATAAATATTTTGCATGCTGCATGACACAGAGATTTCAGCTATGTAATTATATAAAAAAATGTTGCTGCATTAACAAGCTGATTAACAGTAATAGGCTAAAAGCTGCGGTCAAGTAGTCTCGTGCCTGCTGAGTTGTAAAATAAGAAGAACAGATTCACGGTTTATTTTCAAAACATATCAGAAACGGAGTTGAATTTACGATAAGCGGGAGAAAGGAATAAATACAATCATCATGCAGGATGCTTGTGTTATAAGTAAGATATGAAGTGGCTTAGATTTAGAGTGCGTACCGTTCCGGACGCCGAGGACATTATAGTCAGCGAGCTGAGCGAGCTGGGACTGGAGGGGGCGCAGATAGAAGACAATGTGCCGCTTACGGCTTCGGAGCTTGAGCATATTTACACCTATGATGCAGATAAGCCGAGTGACAGCTCCATTGCGGAAGGCGAAGCATACGTATCTTTTTATACCGAATTAAGAGATGACGGAAGTATAGAAATTGCAAATACGGACAGAGATTTTTTTGAGGAAGGAATAGATCCTTCTTATTATATTGGTGAAGAAGCCGTAAATACGGATAATGAAAATTCAGGGCAATCCATGTCTTTTGAACCGAGAAAAATCACAACTCCCGAAAAGATGCTTTCAGAAATTGAAGAAGCGCTTGAAGAAATAAAAGGATGGTGTGATATAGGCAGCGGAACCGTGGCGACATCTATTCTCGATGATGTGGAATGGAAGGATAAATGGAAAGAATATTTTCACAGCTTTAGGATAGATGATGTTTTTGTGACTCCGTCATGGGAAGAAAATAAATATGAGCCCGGTATTCAGCATGGCAGGGACGATTCAGGTATAAAGTACGTGTTAAAAATAGATCCCGGAACGGCATTCGGAACGGGCGCACACGAAACGACTCAGCTTGTCATAAGGGCTTTAAGAAAAATAATAAAAGAATTAAAAGTAAAAAACAGTAATATAAGCGTTTTGGACATAGGAACCGGAAGCGGAATCCTGTCCATACTTGCTCTTATGTTCGGAGCGGATTTTTGTGTAGGAACCGATCTCGATCCGTTTACAAAGGACGCCGTTAAACAAAATCTTGAAAATAATAATATTGATAAAGAGAGCTTTAAGCTTGTTCTAGGAAATCTCATTTCGGAAAAAGATATTCAAAAGGAAGTTATGAGCCTCTTAAGGACAAGGCTTTGCGAAAAAAATATTTCACATGAAGAAGCTGAAGCCGGATATGATATTGTAATAGCAAATATTTTACCCAACGTACTTGTCCCGCTTACTCCGGTTGTACCTGTATTCCTAAAAAAAGGCGCTTATTATATTACGTCAGGCATTTTACTTGAAAAAAAAGAAATGATGAAAAAGGTCATTTACGATGCGGGGCTCAAGGTGATAGAAGAAAATGAGCAGGGCGAGTGGTGCAGCTTAATAGCGGTCAAAGAAAAATGAGTTATCCCGAATGAGCCTATATTTTTTTCTGAAGGTTTTATAATATAAAAGAATAATTTAAAAATTCGTAGAACATGAATCCGTATTTAATATAAGAAATGAGGGAATACAAATGTCTAAAGAACAAACAATTTTGATTCTGGATTTCGGCGGGCAGTATAAACAGCTTATTGCAAGAAGAGTCCGTGAATGCAATGTGTACTGCGAGATACACCCCTATAATATGAAGATATCCGCAATAAAAGAACTGTCCCCGAGGGGGATAATCCTTACAGGCGGACCCAACAGCGTATACGGTGACGAAGCGGTTCTTTGCGATAAAGAACTTTTTGAACTCGGAATACCGGTTTTGGGAATCTGCTACGGCTCTCAGTTGATGGCGCATATGCTTGGAGGAGAGGTAAAAACGGCTCCCGTAAGCGAATACGGAAAAACACGGACGCATTTTGAAGAATCAATTATTTTTAAAGAAGTTTCCAATACCGGTGATGTATGGATGAGCCATACGGATTATATCGCAAAAGCCCCCGAGGGCTTTAAAATCAGTGCACATACGGCTAATTGCCCGATTGCAGCCATGGAAAATGCTTCAAAAAAATTCTATGCCGTTCAGTTCCACCCGGAGGTGCTGCATACAAATGACGGAACAAAAATGCTTCGTAACTTTGTAATGGATATTTGCGGATGCGGGGGAAGCTGGAGAATGGACAATTTTGTCAGCCGTACCGTGGAAGAAATAAAAAATAAGGTCGGAAGCGGAAAGGCTCTGTGCGCGCTTTCCGGAGGCGTGGACTCTTCAGTTGCCGCAGTATTGATGTCAAAGGCAATCGGAAAACAGCTGACCTGTGTATTTGTAGATCACGGTCTGCTCAGAAAAAATGAAGCCGATGAGGTGGAAGAGGTTTTTGGGGCTAAAGGGGCTTATGAGCTTAATTTTATAAGAGTGGACGCCAAAGAGCGCTTTTATGAAAAACTTTTAAATGTAACCGATCCCGAGAAAAAGCGTAAGATTATCGGCGAGGAATTTATACGGGTATTTGAAGAGGAGGCAAAGAAAATAGGCAAGGTGGACTTCCTTGTCCAGGGAACGATTTATCCCGATGTGGTAGAGAGCGGAATAGGCGACGGAGCGGTAATAAAATCACATCATAATGTAGGAGGACTTCCTGACTACGTAGATTTCAAGGAAATAATAGAGCCTCTGAGAGCGCTCTTTAAGGATGAGGTCAGAGCGGCAGGTCTGGAGCTCGGAATACCGGAGCATCTTGTGTATCGTCAGCCCTTCCCCGGACCGGGACTCGGAATACGCATAATAGGAGAGGTAACGGCGGAAAAAGTTAAAATCGTTCAGGATGCGGATGCGATTTATAGGGAAGAAATTGCAAAAGCCGGTCTTGCGGCAACAAAGAATCATCAGGGAATAGGACAATACTTCGCAGCGCTTACAAACATGAGAAGCGTCGGTGTGATGGGCGACTTCAGAACCTACGACTACGCCGTAGTGCTCAGAGCCGTCAACACCTCCGATTTCATGACTGCCGATTGCAGCGAAATACCGTTCAGCGTACTCCAAACCTGCATGAACAGGATCATAAACGAAGTCAAGGGAGTAAACAGGGTGCTCTATGATCTGACTAGCAAACCTCCGGGGACGATTGAGTTGGAGTAATAGAAGGACATATGATGCCTGACCACGTTCACCTTGTGCTAAGCATACCGCCTAAGATTAGTGTATCTAGTTTCATGGGATATCTCAAAGGCAAAAGTGCTTTGATGATGTTCGAGAAGCATGCGAATCTTAAGTACAAATTTGGAAACAGACACTTTTGGGCTGAAGGTTACTATGTAAGTACGGTAGGATTGAACGAAGAGACAATTAGAAAATATGTCAGAGAGCAAGAGAAGCATGATCAAGCGATAGATAAACTCAGTGTGAAAGAGTACGAAGATCCGTTCAAAAGATAGAGAGCACCTTTGAGGTGCAGTCAAAGTGGCAAAGGCAATGTAGCTTGAACAAAGCGAAAGCTAGCGCCTTGAGACGCTAGCCTAGTAACTATTGGGCTTATAGCCCTAGAGCAAACCACCCTTTTGAAGGGTGGTTATGATTATAAAAATGAAATTTAACTTAGGTAAAAAAATTTGTGAGGTGTGAGAAGGAGGCGTTTTTATAAATCGCCCCTATTTTTTTAAAGTAATTTCAGGTTGTGTTTTCGCTATTTTATGTGGCATAATTAAAATAATTTTGGAGGTGCTTTATGAGTGTTTCTTATAAAAAATTATGGATCCATTTAATAGAAAAGAATATGAAAAAAACCGACTTAATCAAGCTAACAGGAATTACTTCAAACACCTTAGCTAATATGGGAAAAGACGAATATATATCAATGAAAAACTTAGAAAGAATATGTAAAGCAATGAATCTTACTCCAAGCGATATCTTGGAATTTGTGGAGGATTAGCACATGAAAGATGATAACACTTTGATACCGATAGATGAAACAAATATCACCGATATGATCTATACCATTCGTGGGAAACAGGTAATGCTTGATAGTGACTTGGCTGGTTTATACCAGGTTACGACAGGTAATTTGAATAAAGCAATGAAAAGAAATGTTGCAAGGTTTCCTGAACGCTTTTGTTTTCAACTAACGGAGGTGGAATATCAAAACTTGAGATTCCAAAATGGAACCTCAAGTACAAACAGTACTTATGGCGGTAGACGATATATGCCTTATGTTTACACAGAACAAGGGATTGCAATGTTGTCTGCTGTGCTTAAAAGTGAAGTTGCGGTAGATACCAGCATTAAAATTGTGGATACCTTTGTTGAAATGCGTAAGTTTCTGCTCACGAATCAGGAACTCTTTTCCAGACTTGATAGACAGGAACTTAGTCATTTGGACTTGAAAAAAGAAATAGATAAGGGGATGGATAAGCAG
>CAUVOD010000076.1:0-4572 GCA_963553525.1 uncultured Lachnospiraceae bacterium
CAGAAGCGGCAATCCCAGACCTGTCGGAGGAGTAGCGGAAGTAGTGGCTGCGGGAAAGAAATTTTACGATGAATTATCTCCCGAAACGTCGGAATTTTTCAACAAAATGATCAGCGATGAGCTTATGGATCTGGAGTCCAAGGACGGGAAGAGAGCCGGTGGCTATATGACCAATCTCTTTGATTATGACGTACCGTTTATATTTGCCAATTTTAACGGCTCACAGCATGATGTCGAGGTTATTACCCATGAGGCGGGACATGCTTTTGCCGGATATATAAACAGAAACAGAGTTCCGTTAAGTGAAAATCTTCCCACAATGGAGGCCTGTGAGGTTCACTCCATGTCCATGGAATTTTTTGCGGAGTCCTATGCGGGTGATTTTTTCGGAAAGGATGCGGAAAAGTACCTTTATTCACATCTTGCGGAGGCTATCGTATTTATACCGTACGGGACTTTGGTTGATCATTATCAGCATATAGTATACGAAAATCCTTCTCTTACGCCCTCTCAGAGGCATGAAGAATGGATCAGGCTGCAAAAGCTTTATATGCCCTGGATCAGGCTTGACGGGGAAATCCCCTTCTTTTCCGAGGGAAAGAGATGGCAGGCTCAGCTTCATATATACAACAGCCCGCTTTATTATATAGATTATTGTCTTGCTCAGACGGTAGCTCTTTCTTTCTGGGCAATGATAAAGGATGATGTTAAAAATGCATGGAGGAAATATATGGCTTATTCAAGGCTCGGAGGAGCGTTCACCTTTACGGAGCTTCTTGAAAAAGCGGGGCTTGATACTCCTTTCGGAGACAAGATGCTGAAAGAGGTATGCGAAAAGGCTCTGCTGTATTTGGACAAATTTGACTTCAATAAAATAAAGTGAATATTTAGTAATTGAAATCAAAAAATTGACAATATATGGCATTGATAATATAATTTCTCATCATGTTTTTTTATATGATATGTAGTATGCAATAAAAAAGGAGGAAAAGAAAAATGAAAAAGTTTTTTGCAAGCGGTATGGCTGCCGTAATGGCAATAAGCTTGGTTGCCTGCAATCAGGGTTCAACCGGTAAGCCCAATATCGAAACGGGTACGGATGAAGCTTCGACAGCAGCCACATCTGCCGATGCGGGGGAAGAAGAGGTCGCTTCGTATGTGAGCGAATTGCAGGACGGGGTTTATGTTCGCGGCGATGACGAAACGATTTATGAAAACAATCTCGGCAAATACCAGGAATTGCTCAATGCGGCAAAAGAGTCTACGGACAATAATGAACGCTATGTCCTTATGGCTAAAGCGGAAGCCGAGCTTCTCGATTCCGCAGTTATGATTCCCACCACGACAAGAGGCGGAGAATATACTATTTCCCGTGTTGCACCCCGTACACAGCCTTATGTACAGTGGGGAAATGACAAAGACAGACTTTTCGGTCTTGTTATAACGGATGACGATTTTATTACTCCCGATGAAATACAGGAGATGCTTGATCAGTGGGAAAAGGCCTTCAAGGGAGAGGGTGAATATGATCCCGCAGGATATCTCGAGGGCAAGGGTCATAAGCTGGCTGCAAAATACAGCACCACTTTCCAGACCGCTCCCGTAACTCTTGACTGGCTCAATACAAGCTCAAGATCCGACACTGAAGTTACTGCCAATATGGTAGAAGGTCTTGTTCAGTACGACAATCTTTTCAAGCTTCAACCCGCTCTTGCTGAAAGCTGGGATGTATCGGATGACGGACTTACATACACGTTCCACATCCGTAAGGGTGTAAAGTGGTATACTTCGGAAGGCACCGAGTATGCGGAGGTTACCGCACACGATTTTGAAGCGGCTTTCCACCACATGCTTGATACGCAGGCAGGCCTTGAGTTCCTCGTAGACGGCGTTGTAGTAGGAGCCAACGCTTATCTTAACGGCGGAAGCTATGAGGATGTAGGATATAAGGCGGTAGACGACTATACTCTTGAGATCACTCTTGAGAAAGAAACGCCCTATTTTACGACCATGCTTACATATTCCTGCTTCCTTCCTCTGTGCAAGTCTTTCTATGAGGCTCACGGCGGCGTATACGGCGTATCCGAATACTCGGAAGCATTCAACGACACGACCAAATATACATTCGGAAAATCCGAAGATGTCGCTTCTCAGGTGTACTGCGGACCCTTCCTTCTTCAGAAGCTTCAGAAGGATTCCGAAATCAAGGCTGTAAAGAATAAGAATTATTACAATGCGGATAAGGTTACTCTTGACACCATTACATGGACATATGATAACGGAGAAGATCCCGTTGCTACATATAACGATGTTATAAAGGGAGTTTATGCAACCTGTACCTTAAGAGCCGCAAACGGTCTTCTTGAAAAAGCTAAGGCTGACGGCAACTTCGAAAAGTATGCCTATATTTCCGATACGGAGGCTACAACCTACTTCGGAGGACTTAACCTCAACCGCGGAACCTACGCTCTTGAAAGCGGAGCCGTAGCATCCACCAAGACGGAAGAGCAGAAGGCAGCTACCGTTACAGCATTCAACAACAAAAACTTCCGCAAGGCTCTTATGTTCGCTTTTGACAAATCCACACAAAATGCGGTGGTAGTCGGAGATGAGCTTGCTGAAAAGAACCTTCGCAATATGTATACGCATCCCGAATTCGTATCGCTTACCGAGGATTACACGGATGCCGACGGAAATACCTTTAAGGCGGGAACCTTCTATGGGGATATAGTTCAGTTCTACTGTGACCAGAAGGAAATAGGAATCAACGTAAAGGACAGCCAGGACGGCTGGTTCAATGCCGAAGCCGCTAAAAAGTATCTTGAAGCTGCAAAGGAAGAGCTTGGTGAAAACGTGACATATCCCATAGCTATAGATGTTGTTTACCTTTCATCAAACGATAACTTAACCGCTCAGGCAAACGCTTACAAGAAGGTTATTGAAGAAACGCTCGGCTCGGAAAATGTCGTTGTAAATCTTGTGGAGGCTACAACTTCCGAGGATTACTACGCATCGGGATACAGAGCCACTACGGGTGTGGCAGGAAACTTCGATATGTTCTATGGCTCGGGCTGGGGTCCGGACTACGGTGATCCTTCCACCTATCTTGATACTTTCCTTGGTGAAGGTGGCGGATACATGACAAAGGTAATAGGTCTGTTCTAAGAAACACTTTGTTTTCAGTTATTTAGGTTAGAGTAGTATGGGTGGCTGTAGCTGAGATGAGGTTACAGCCCCCATATGTTTGTGAAATGCGACTTGTTTGCATACGACGATGAAGAAAGAAGAGGGGATTTCAGATACATGAATAAATACTTACTGAGGAGGATCTTATTTTCTGTCTTTTCTTTGTTTGTCGTGGTAATGGTAGTTATGCTCCTTGTATACACCTTGATAGAGCGCAGCGTTATATTTCAGACGGACGATGTTTGGAACAAAAAGAGCAATAATGAACGCGTGATTTATGAATATACGCAGTATCAAAAATACGGATATCTTAATTATGTTGATTACAGCTCATTTGTAAGAGATAAATACTTGGAAGTGTACGGCGAAAACTATACCACGAATAGTGATTATGTTGCAGATAAAGCTGTAATACAAAACCCTTCAGCATATCAAAATAATGAGACTGTACAGGAATTTTTGACCGAGTACAGCGCAAAAGGCTATAATTTTAAGTATTTGGAGCCTTTAAAATACAAATCGGGAAAAGTCAAGCCCGGAGGAACGGGATACCTTATTGCCGTGCAGGAAAAGAATGTATTTTTCAGGCTTGTTGGCTATATTAAGGGCTTTATAACCGTTGAAAACATTCACATGGTTAACGATCCCGAGCTTACCGACAGATATATCAGAATTGAAAAGGATCCTTATTCCGGTTTTCCTGCCGTTGTAGGAAACGGAACTTATCATAAATATTTATTGTATTTCAGTTCGGATTTTCCGTTTATTCATCAGAACTGGATACGTATTAATCTGGGAACGTCATTTACCACATATCGCGGTCAGGAAATTACCGGTGTAATAACCACCCCTACGGGAAGCCTTAATCCCACATTGCAGCAATATCCCACGCAGCTCGGAACGGATGACTATGTCAATACGGCTATTGATTTTCATTCCGTTACCTATAATTCGTCGGGGGTTTTAAGTGATGTGGAAAAATCGCAGTTTACCGATAAATATACGGTTTACTCGTATAGAAAAAACGGTCTTTCAATGATAGGAAATTCTTTCGTCATAGGTATAATAGCGACATTTATGGCTTATATGCTGGGTCTGCCTTTGGGCATGCTCAATGCAAGATTTAAAGACGGAATTTTCGACAAAATAGGAAATGCCTACATAATATTCATCATGTCGGTTCCCAGCCTTGCTTATATATTTATGCTGGCGGCTTTCGGAACAAGGCTGTTCGGTCTTCCTTATAAGTTTGCAAATGCCGAGGTTCAGATAATGGCGTATATATTACCCACCGTTTCATTGTCTCTTCCGAGCATAGGCAATCTTATGAAGTGGATGAGAAGATATATGATTGATCAGATGAATTCGGATTATGTAAAATTTGCA
>CAUVOD010000077.1:0-3557 GCA_963553525.1 uncultured Lachnospiraceae bacterium
TGCGTGATGCTCAATCAGGGATACGTCAATATGAACTGTTAGAAATTCTCCGCTCTCTTCCCGAGTATAAATCTATTCATAAAATATTGGATCTGGGCTGCGGTGCAGGTTGTCTTGGTGTTGCAGTTATACAGGACGCGAGCAATCGTACAAAGGTCAAATTGCTGATGCAGCAAAATCTGGAGGGTTTCATTCTGTAGAAAATCACACTGTACTTCTTAGCACGGGTACACACGATATTAATATTCTTAGGAAATAAATAAAAGATATAAATATAGAAACATGGCTAATTCAGCTGTTTCAGTATCATCAAATATGAAAATGACTTTCGTTTTTGTTTGCACGGAATGTTCCTACTAAAATTATTAGACAAATCAAGTTAAACCGCCGTTTTTATGTTATTAATAAAAGCGCGGGAGTTCAAAACTCGATTATAGCTTATGAAACGCACCCCTTGAAAAAGTTACGTTATCCCACTTCAACAAAGGTTGTTCCGCTTACTCCATCATCGGTATAGTGATAGATATTTGCAAAGCCGTTTCTTTTCGCATAGCTTTCAAGTAGTTGCTTTTGATTGATGATGGAATTGCTTTCTCCTTGCATTTCATCATCACGACTTAAACGCTCATAAAGGACTGTTTGTCCTGTTCTTTTCGTATTTGACATGAGAATTACCTCCTTTCCAAATTTTATTATTTTCTCTATCCCTAAAAGGTTAATCCTTTACTATCTGTATCACATTAAACACTTATGTGATTTTTTTATTAAAACATATTACGCTTAATTTATATAGTTCAAAATTAGAAAATGAATATGTATTTATTAAAAAATCCGCCCTCAATTTTTTAAGGACGGATTTTTGATTTACGCAGCTATACTTTATTGGAAAATTTAAAGCTTACTTTCTGTTGAAAGCGTCCTTTCCCGGATATACGGCTGCTGCGCCGAGCTCTTCCTCAATCCTGAGAAGCTGATTGTACTTGGCAACTCTTTCCGAGCGGCTGGGAGCGCCTGTTTTGATCTGTCTCATATTAAGAGCAACTGCAAGATCGGCAATGGTTACATCCTCGGTTTCTCCCGAGCGGTGTGACGAAATGGCTGTAAATCCGGCTTTGTGAGCCATCTTGATGGCTTCAAGAGTTTCCGATACTGAACCTATCTGATTAAGCTTTATAAGTATGGAATTTGCGCTCTTATTTGCGATTCCCTTTGCAAGACGCTCGGTATTGGTAACGAAAAGATCGTCGCCTACAAGCTGAACCCTGTCTCCGATCTCCTCAGTCATCTTCTTCCAGCCTTCCCAATCCTCTTCATCAAGACCGTCTTCAATAGACCAAATGGGATACTTTTCAATAAGACTCTTCCAATGTGCGATAAGCTCATCGGATGTAAATTCTTTTCCGCTCTTGGGCTGCTTGTAGTGTCCTATTCCTTTTTCGCTCTTCCACTCGGAGGAAGCTGCGTCCATAGCGATCACAAAGTCCTTTTCAGGCTCGTATCCGGCTTCTTTGATTGCCTTAAGAATGTGTTCGATCGTGTCTTCGTCATCCTTAAGATTGGGAGCGAAACCGCCCTCGTCTCCTACCGCCGTCGTATTTCCTTCTTTTTTAAGGAGCGACTGCAAAGCGTGAAAAACCTCCGTACACATGCGAAGTCCGTCTTTGAAAGTCTTTGCGCCTACGGGCATAATCATAAACTCCTGAGTGTCAACGGTATTGGTGGCATGAGCTCCGCCGTTTAAAATATTCATCATGGGAACCGGAAGCACATTTGCATTGGCTCCGCCTAAAAATCTATAAAGAGGAATACCGAGAGAAGCTGCGGCAGCCTGAGCGCTTGCAATGGATACGGCAAGGATTGCATTGGCTCCGAGCTTGCCCTTATTGTCGGTTCCGTCAGCCTTGATCATGGCTGCGTCTACTGCATATACATTTTGAGGATCAAGCCCTTTAACGGCATCATTGATGATGGTGTTAATATTGTTAACAGCCTTGGATACTCCCTTGCCGCCGAACTTCGACTTGTCGCCGTCGCGCAGCTCTATGGCTTCAAATTCACCGGTCGAAGCCCCGCTGGGAGCGGCGCCTCTTCCAACCGTTCCGTCTGTAAGATATACCTCCGCTTCTACGGTGGGATTTCCCCTGGAATCTACTATCTCGCGTCCGATGACCTTTTCGATCTGGAGATGTTTGCTCATATTACTGTTTTCCTCCTTAAAAAGTTGTAAACATATGCAATTTGTCAAAAAAATGATATGACTAATTATAGGCAATATACAAATAAAAAGCAATCAAGCCTGTGTTGTCGGGAGCGGAAAAGATGTAAAGAAAGTATAAAGAAATACTTTAAAGAAGAGGCGAATTTCTCATAGTATACATACTTATCTGCATAATATATATTATTTTTTCTGCAGATAAGTAAAGATATAAAAAGGAGACTTTTATTTACAAAGTAGGGTTTGCAAAACAATGCAAAATATTTAGTTACATTATATTGACAACGCTTACTATATCAATTATATAATAAAAATATCAAAAGGGAGGTGGTTTTAATGTCTACAACCAATATTAATGTCCGTGTCGATACAGATTTAAAAAAATCAGCTGAAACATTATTCAATGATCTCGGTCTGAATATGTCTTCCGCAATTACCATGTTCCTTAAGAGTGCTGTCAGTCATAACGGTATACCGTTTGAGGTAAAGCGTTTGACTCCGAATGCCGTAACTGTTGCAGCTCTTGCCGAATACGATGATATGAAAAATAACCCTGACAGCTACAAGAGGTATGACTCATTTGATGAAATGATGGATGAGGTATTTGATGATTAAAATCGTACCGTCAAATCAATTCAAGCTGGTATATGCGGATTCACCTTATCTGGAATAATCAGGTTTTCCCAAAGAAATCGGATTAGGATTTGCCAGCACCCACAAGACGGAAAGTTCACATAAGCGTTCAACCGGATAATCATAACTTTCAGCGTGGATATCGGATGTAAGTTTTTTAGCCTCTTTCAATTCTTCTTCTGAAAGAGGTATACCCATTGCAAAATACTGTAACAGCGCATTAAGCATTTTACGATAAGTTCTGTCCCAGTTGACGCCGCCGTTTCGGTATAACTCATCCCGTACCCGTCCCGTTATGCGAATAACTTCACCCTGCACGGTTTTTGCCGCCCCGCTTGAGGGAATAAGCAAATTCCAAAGGTACTCGTATTGTTTTTCCCAAGGTCCGTCTTCTACAATAATCGGAGAGATTCCGTCATGAATCTGCCGCTTGGCGATCGGTTCTACGCCAAAGAGTGAATAGAGCTTTTTAAGCCCTTCTTCTGTCTTTGAAAGATATTCTTTATTAAAATTTTCTCTGTGAAATTCAAAGTCCTGACCGATCTGTTTAACTCTTTCTATCATATCAGGTGTAACTTCCGCTCCCGCTTGTAACAGTATAGCGGAAATTTCAGCCATGTTCTCGATGTTGATATTGCGGCAAGCCGAAAGAGCCATGGCAAGCGGTGTTTTCCGCATATCGTTTTTCGCATGAATATTCGCCCCTTTT
>CAUVOD010000078.1:0-3427 GCA_963553525.1 uncultured Lachnospiraceae bacterium
GCTTCTTTGTGAATTAAGGAAGCAAGGCGTAGATAAATACAGTGAAGTATTTTTGGGAGAGTATGTGGATAAGTCTTTGCTATTAACTACTTATAACTAAAGAGCAATATATGAGCATGGTAACGATTAAGTAAAATATTCAGCTTTAAAAATTAGGTTATGCTTCATTTATAAAGTGAGTGTAGAAGCTCAATATTAGTTTCCCTATATATTTTCCCAAACAAAAAGGCTGCCTCAGCGAGAGAACCCCGTTGCGAAAGAGGCAGCTTTTTCGTTTACCATTACGTAACTTGTTAATATAATATCATACCAACTATCATATAAACGATCATAAAAGGGGGTAAAAATTATATTCAGAATATTCACAATTTTTCTAATAATTACAAAAATTCAAACAATAGCAGAGATTTGAGGGGTATAATGAGGTGATTATCTGACAATATATGGAGTTGATCTAAAAATACAAACAAATCAGATAAAAGTTGTGCAATTATCGTTAGCACAGCATTAGCCAATATATCAAGTAAGCTCGGACTTTGATGAAGTACTCGCATAAATTTAAATTTACATTTTAATATCTTATAGAAAGTGAGGAGAAAGAATTACCGAGGCTCAGCTTGTAGAGAGAAAATGATTTTAATACTTTATAGAAGCGGAGAAAAGAGTGTCAAAAGAAAAAAATCGGAACAGATCCCTTTGATATGAAACATATTGAAACTTACTCAATGCAAATATCACAAAATAGCAGTATTTTGATCTGAAATATATTGATAATGAAAGAGCTTTGCTGAAAAAGATATTTGATTAAACACATTTTCTTCACGAAAATAAAGTCTTATTCTGATAGACTGTCATAAAATTAAAGTTTTGAGTACATTTTTATACGATATCTGTCTGCGGTATAAATCATGTAATATTAAGCTGAGGCTTAATATTTGCCGATGTATGTGCTCAAGGACTTTAAAATAATTAAAAAAAGAGAGGTTATATAATGAAGCGAATAATATATTTTCTGTTGGCTCTAATTATTTTTATGATTCCGGGCTGTTCTGTAAAGGATCAGGCGGCAAACGGAGACGGATATCGTCAGATTTCTCAGGATGAAGCCAAAGAGATGATGGAGAAGGACGACGGGCATGTCATTGTGGATGTGCGTACTCAGGATGAGTACGAAAGCGGTCATATTCCGGGGGCTATATTGATACCCAATGAGAGTATAGGTACGGAGCGTCCTAAGGAGCTGCCCGACCTCGATCAGATTATCATGGTTTACTGCCGCAGCGGCAACCGCTCAAGGCAGGCGGCAAAAAAGCTTGCGGATATGGGATATACCAATGTGTATGAGTTCGGTGGAGTCAACACGTGGACGGGCGAGCTGGTTACAGGCGAGCCTGCGGAAAAGGAGGAAAAAGCTATGAATATCAAGACTATATACCTTGCAGGAGGCTGCTTCTGGGGAGTACAGAAATTTTTTGATCAATTTGACGGAGTAGTATCTACCGAGGTGGGGTATGCCAACGGTCCCGACAAGGCTCCCACATATAAGGAAGTATGTGAAGGAAGCGGGCATGCAGAAACCTTAAAAATTGATTATGATGACAATGTTATTTCTTTAACGGATTTGCTTAATTATTATTTCACTATTATTGATCCGCTTTCCGTAAATAAGCAGGGTAATGATACGGGTGTCCAGTACCGCACGGGAATCTATTACAGCGACGATAAGCAGCTTCCCGAGATTGAGAAGGTATATCAGGCTGAGGAGAAGAAAGCCGGAGCAAAGCTTGCGGTTGAGCTTGCCCCTCTTAAAAATTTCTTCAGTGCGGAAGAGTACCATCAGGAGTACCTTAAAAAAAATCCGGGTGGCTATTGCCATATCCCCAAGGAAAAGTTCGAGCTTGAAAAAAATGAGAGCAAAGAGGAAAGTAAAGAGGAGCTGCGTAAGCGTATCGGCGATCTTTCCTATGAGGTCACTCAAAACAGCGCAACGGAACGCGCTTTTACCGGAAAATATGACAATTTCTTTGAAAAAGGTATCTATGTGGATGTGGTAAGCGGCAAGCCTTTGTTCAAATCAACAGATAAATATAATTCAGGCTGCGGCTGGCCCGCATTCAGCAAACCTATAAATGATGATGTGCTTAAAGAAAATGAGGATACATCTCACGGAATGAACCGTACGGAAGTCAGATCGGCTGACGGGGACTCTCATCTCGGGCATGTATTTAATGACGGACCTAAGGAGTCAGGCGGTCTCCGCTACTGCATAAATTCCGCAGCACTTAAGTTCATTCCCTATGACGAGCTCGAGGAGCAGGGCTATGGAGAATATAAAAAATTGTTTGAGGACGCCGGCAAATAAATCGGAGCGTATTTTTATAGGTCAAGCTGCATCCAAGTCTACCTTATATATGTATCTTTGTTTTAACAGGTTTAATATGATAACAAACATAAGCCGCCAAACAAGAAATTGAATATCAGCTTTACATAACAAGGTAATTGCATGAACAGCAATTTTTGCATAAACGGAAAAATCATAGAGACCAAAAGACTCATTTTAAGATCGTTTGTTTCGGGCGACTTGGATGACTTTTACGAATATGCCTCGGTTGAGGGCGTAGGAGAAATGGCGGGATGGAAGCATCACGGAAGCAAAGAGGAAACTCTGAAAATATTGAATTTGTTTATTGAACATGATAAAACTTTTGCAATATGCTTAAAGGAAAGTGGAAAGCTTATAGGCTCTCTCGGTATTGAAAGGTATCGTGAAGATGAAGTGTCGGGAGAGTTTGACAGATATTACGGGAGGGAGCTGGGATTTGTTTTATCCAAGAAATATTGGGGAACAGGCATTATGCCCGAGGCTGTTAATGCGGTAATAGCGTATCTGTTCGATGATCTGAAGCTGGATTTTTTAACCTGCAGTTATTACGGCTTTAACAGTCGGTCTAAGAGGGTTCAGGAAAAGTGCGGATTCAAGCCTTACAGAAATCTTATATCGGAAACAAAGCTGGGGACAAAAGAGAGGTCTGTTCTGAACATTCTCGTAAATAAAAAAGGGCGCATCAAATCGGATTTTCCTCAGCCTTAAAGATAGATCTGTGGAGAGTATCGGTTTATATAAAAATCTTACGGAAGCTATATTGATTATTAAAGAATATAAAATCATATCAAAACCTTGCCTGTTGTTCCTAATAATATAGGATATTGACAGAAAATTTGTCATGGGTGCAGAAAAATTTTCCATTGGGTTGACTTTTGGAGTAATGCATATAATAGAAGTAAAAGCTGAATTTTTCCACCGTATTTTTCTGTTTTGGATAAGGAGCCGGAATGATGAAGCATATATCGCAAAAGATGATACTGAAGCAAAATCGATATCCGCTTCAACGGATAAAATTAATTATTATATTTTTATAAATATCCT
>CAUVOD010000079.1:0-2881 GCA_963553525.1 uncultured Lachnospiraceae bacterium
TATTTAAAAGTTCCTGAGGTAAGAATATTTTACCGATGTCATGGATAAGTCCCGCCTCAGTAAGAAGCCTCTTGTCTTCCTCGTCAAGGTGCATCCATTCTCCTATAGAATGCGCAATGAGAGCGACATTTATACAATGGATATAAGTCGCATCGTTGTAGTCTCTAAGCTCCGTAAGCATGCTGAATATATTTGAAGGACCGTAGCAGTCCTTTATCAAATCGTAAACAGGCTCCGTCATCGCTTTGACATCAAGAGGCTTGTTATTATATATGACCTCATTTATATTACGCTGATAGCCTATAAACGAATCCTCAAAATCCATTTTGAATTTTTTAAATTCGGAAGACGTTTTCAGCTTTTCTCTGTACGAAGACTCTTTTTTCTCCTGTAAGACTTCATTTTCAGGCTCTTTAGCTCCGGTAACACCCGGAAGATCGGCATTTACTTTTTTTATTCCGTAAAATGCAAGCCTTGCTATCCTCGTGTCGTCAAGAACCGTTCCCTTGGGCATAATAAGCTGTGTACCGCCCGAAGAATATGCGTCCTCACTAAGTATCATTCCTGCTTTTAAAAAACGGATTTCCAATTCACTCATTGCTTATCCCTTCTATTTCTTTTGCTGTAAGAAACAAAATATTTTCAATAAGTTCTTTTTCAAGCCCTGTTTCATCCGAAAATTCTTCAATTGTAAGATTGCGTCGGTAACCTTCTCTAAGCTCCTTAGCCTTTTCAGCCGTTTCCTGTACCTTGTCAATAAGTCCGTTATCCGAAGCCTTTTCCTTCAAGCTTCTGTTTACAAGCTCTTCCATGGAATTCATAATCATTCCGGAAATAGCTTCCTGAGCATTTGCAGCGGACTCTACCGCACCCAGAAGATCAATGCCTGCAACAAGCGCAACATAGCCCTCACCTACAAGATCCTCCGTCGGAACTCCCTGCCCCTCGTAAAGTCTTGCTATTTCACCGACCATGGGCATATGCGCCTCTATAAAAATATCTCTCGCCCGCTTTTCACCGTCTAAAACCCTCGCAAAAAGCTCTTCCAATTCATAGTCGGCTATGCCCTCCGCCTTATATGAAAATGAGGAAACGTAATCTTCCTCATTCGATATTTTAATTCCCTTGGCATTAAAATATTCTCTTACTCGCTCAAGCTGTGCTTCATCAAGATCGAGTGCTGAAAACGCTTCATTCAGCCGCTTTGCGGAAAGTATATTTCCATGTTTTACGGCATCTTTTTTCAGTCCGCTTAAGACTTTTGCAAACTCGATCTCCTTGTTTCTGTTGTCCATAGACACTTCCCCGGCAGCCTATTTATTGTATATGCGTATGAGTAAACAGATGATTTTGGCAGTATTCGTGCATTCCGCTGCATTTCGAGCAAAATCTGAATTCATATTCGGGATGCTCCGTATCGGTAGCCCCGCAGACCGAACATCTGTGCATACCGGAACCGACGGTCTTTTTCATATGAACCGCATGCATAAACTCTCTACGTCTTTTTACCTCCTTAGGCTTGTATCTTGATATATTTATTCGCTGAGACCAGAGGAAAAATACCAAAAAATTGAGTATCGAAACTATTATAGCAACTCTTTCAAAGAGTGAACCCGCATATATAGTATAAACCGTATAGGCTCCGTACAGAAGTCCGAGCCACTTCATTTTTATGGGAATGACAAACATGAACAGAACTATGCTGTCAGGAAAAGTCGCAGCATATGCAAAGAATATCGACATCATGATGTAATACGGAGTAAACGACATCGACATCAACTGAGAATAATATTCAAGACCTCCCGCCTGCTGAGCCAAAGTCGATGCCTCGATATTCAAAGAAACATAAATATACAATAAAAATGCACCGATAACGGTAAATGCAACACCCATGAGTATGTATACCGTATACAGAAAATCACCCCAGACCCTCTCCATCTGAGAGCCTATGGGCAGATAAAAAAGAACGGCAACCAATACAAACGACAGGCTTGTGTTCGACGGTATTATGAGCCATGTGAAAATTCTCCATATCTGACCGTGCAGAATCGCATACGGATTAAGAGTAAGGTAGCCGAGCACAAACGACGCTCCTATGATATCCAGCAAAAAGCCCGCCGCCTGAAGTAATAAAAGAACTACGGTAAGATGAGGTATATAAAAATTCCTGTAATTTTTTCCCAAACTGTTATTCATAAACTCAACTTTCAATCAGCTATAATGGACTTATTGTAACACAGTTAAGATAATTTTTATAGCGGCTTTATAATTGTATTTCAAGCGTCAAATCAGCGCTTGACTTTCCGGTAGCCCGTCTTATTGGAGCCTATCCTTTCTATATACCCGTTCTCCCTCAAAAATCTGACATTATTTTCTATTGCTGTTAATCCCACTCCTATAGCATTTGTTAATTGTACTTGAGTGACATCGGGATTATTTCTGATTTCTTCTAAAATACGCTTTCGCCTTGAATTCAAAGAGTTTTTATTACTCGCTTTATCCCCCGCCTTATCCCCCACATTCAATCTAACATATATGGGGGATAAAGCGGGGGATAAATTTCATTGTATATATAATGTAAATATTAACTCAGATAATTTAACCGTTGAATTTCAGCACCGTTTCTATATAGTTCATTATATCCCCGAATTCATATACTATATAATTATCATCCCTGTATACTATATTTTGAGCCGTGTTCTCAACCGCCCACTTTATTATCGGATCTTCGGACGACAGATCCCGGGTATGCCTTATCAGTGCGGTTCTTCCTTTGGGCAGCGACGACATGTGATCGGCTTTTTGCAGCCAGTCGTTGATTTGTAAATTTTCCAAGCTGTTAACGGTCCACATCTCAATCTTGCCGTCAGCATATGCCGTA
>CAUVOD010000080.1:0-2734 GCA_963553525.1 uncultured Lachnospiraceae bacterium
GCTCTCGTGCATTACATAAAGAAGCCCTGACAGAAAACCAAAAATCTTTTTTGTCCAATTCTTCTAAGCCCGTTTCCCTGCAAAATCCACACTTCAAGTTCTCACCGGGTTTAGCTCTCTGTCCTTTTTTCCATAGCTCCATTTCATTTTCATAAAACTCATTATCCCAATATTGTTCAAAGTCGCTCTCTTCAAACGTTCCAATCCATACATAATAAGTTTTCATATTGTCACCTTCACTCTAATCCGCATCTATCCATAGATGATAAGTTCCATAGCGTCTATTGATTTTATCAGAAAATACGAATATATTTCATGACATTTAAATAACGGGAGCGTTTCTTTCTGCCATATAAAAAGAGCCCGGACTTCTCCGAACTCTTTTGAATACCGCTTTAAACAGCAAAAATTATGCTCTCTCGACAAGACGGCTGCGAAGAGCCTTTGTTGAAACCCATACTCTTTTTACAACGCCGTCCTCAATAATTCTTACACGCTTGAGATTGGGTTTGAACTGTCTGTTTGTCTTCTTATGCGAGTGACTTACGTTCTTTCCAAATAACACTTTTTTTCCGGTAGCGTAACATTTTGCCATTTCAATTTCTCCTATATAAACTATTTCATTCCGCCGATACAACTCGGATACGAAATTTAATCAATATCAATCTGTAGCACAATGCAGTATTCTATACTATTTTTAAATAATTTTCAAGAAAATTTTTTTAACTTGTAAAATACCGATATAATCACAACCGATTTTCCGATTACCAATAAAAAATATCTATCGTACCTTTGTAATACAAGCCATGACAGCAAACAGACTTTCACTCAATAATTCTCATATCCACAAATAATCTGAATATCCTGCCGGTAAATTTATATATAAGCTCTTTATACTCGTGTGCTCCGACCTTGCCGCCTATTCCCATTATCGCATATGTGACCGTTCCCTCTTTTATGCTGTGAGGGAGGTCTTCAAAACCGCAATTTGAATAAAATCGGTGTCTTCTAAGCCTTTGATTATAATTTTCGGAGCTTTCATCAAGCTCCTCCAAGGCAAGAAAAATTCTAAGCCCCTTATATTTTTCTTTTAAAGCCTCTATCGCCTTTGTACCGTAGCCCTTTCCTCTGTGCTTTTCATCAATGACAAAGTAAAAAATATACGCCATGTCATTATGAACCACCATATAGAACCAGCCTACCCACTCATCCCCCGCCATTATATTAAGAGATTCGGTCAGACCTTTTTTTATTCTTCTCTTTATAAACCAATACGGCGCTCTTTCCTCCGCCGGAAAGGAGTTAATATAAAGCTTCTTTATTCTGCTGTTTTCAACGCCGGTATCAAGTGCCGGTATTAATCTAAGCTTCACAACTTCACTTTACCTTCAGCTTTCTTTAATCTGTATATATTAAAGGTCAGCCTCAAGCCCTTCATCCTTTTTCATAAAAAAATATATAAGTATCATAACAAAGGTACCTACCCAGCCCACGGGATAACCCAGCCCTATTATTCTTTCCGTATTTGATATGTAATTGGCTGCAATAAAAAGATATATCTGCCTTATAATTACAAAACCGGTAATCATAATAATCATAGGTCCTTTTGAGTCACCTTTTCCCCTTATGGCTCCGGCAAGCACCTGATTTACACAACCGAACAACAAGAAAAATACATTCGTCCGCAAAAACAGCACTCCGTACCATATAACCTCAAGATCGGAGGAAAAAAGACCGACGGAGACTTCCGCAAATATCCATATTATTACGGAGATTATAAGGGTTATAACCAGGCTTAAGGCCACCGAAATTTTTATACCCTGATTGACCCTTTCGGTTTTGCCGGCTCCCACATTCTGGCTTACAAATACGGTTGCCGCCATAGCCATGCTGGTCATGGTCAGCATGATAATCTGGTCTATTTTATTGTAGCTTGCCCAGCCTGCCATACAGGACGAGCCGAAATAATTTATATATGACTGCACAAACACATTTGAAACGGCGGTTATGGTAAACTGTGCTGCGGCGGGAAGACCCAGCGATACTATATCCTTTAATATTTCCTTATTTATCTGTAAATCTTCAAATTTTAAAACATATATATCCTTCGTTCCCGTAAGGAGCAAAATTACAAGAAAGGCCGATATAAACTGGGCTGCAATGGTGGCATATGCCGCACCCTCAATATTCATCCTCAGACCTCGTACAAAAAGTATATCCAAAACGATATTGATAACACTCGTTAAAATCAGAAAATACAGAGGTCTTGTGGTATCTCCCACGGCTCTTAATATGCCGCTTCCCATGTTATATATAAGCAGCCCCGATATGCCTGCAAAATAAATCCTCAAGTAATCGGAGGCTTCCTTGAATACATCGTCGGGAGTTGACATAAGTCTCAGCATAGGATCAATACAAGCTATGCCCAGAATTGTAAAAATGATCGAAATAATAAAGGTCGCCGCCATGGCGGTTTCAATGGTAATATGCAGGTTTTTGAAATCCTTTGCTCCGAAATATCTGCCGATTACCACTCCCGATCCCATAGCAAAGCCTGCAAAGAAAAAAACCAGAATATATATAATGGATGTGGTCGCTCCTATCGCGGCAAGAGCCTGCTTTCCGACATAGCGCCCCACAATAATCGAATCTACGGTATTGTAGAGCATTTGAAATATATTTCCGAGCATTAAAGGCAGGGCAAACAACACTATCTGCTTTACGATAGAGCCTT
>CAUVOD010000081.1:0-2729 GCA_963553525.1 uncultured Lachnospiraceae bacterium
TGCCATCAGGGCCTAAGCCTAATCCTGTTTTGCAATTTTGAATTTATGAACATAATCCACCTTTGAAAATAGAATATCCGCATCGGCTTTCAAATTTTCAACGGGAGCATTTTCATGCTTTTTAAAGAACGGAATATACGCTATACATTTCTCACAATTTAAAGAGCAGTACGACGTCATAAATATTTCTATTCGGTCTATGCATATTTTATCTAATACATACACCTCGTATACCATGGCAAATACTTCCGCTTGAAAAAACTGCTTATTTTCCTCAAAGCCGTATTCACGAAACAGCTGTCTTACAGCCTCATATTTACTCCTCCCAAATGATGTGCAGATAACTATGGTATTAATTTTCTTAGGAATATCTGTATCCTGCATTATAGGAATGTCTACACCGTAAATATCATTTTTTTCTTCGGTTAAAACAATCCCCTTTATCATATTATTTTCGTTAAGCTCTTTACCTATTCTGTCTAAAAAGCTCCTTATTTCTCTTTCCGATCCTATAAGGTAAAATTCATTATCGGGTCTGACCGCCAAAGAAGCTATATAATCCAACTCATGCCCTCTGTTCAGCCATTTGGTATTTAAGATCGAATAATTTCTCATTTCTTTGCTCTTTCCCTTATGAAGTCCATAATAGACAGCTTTTTTTCAGCTTTCTTTGTCGAGGACTGCAAAAATATTTTTTCTCTTTGGTTATGCCAAACGGAGTGCGGACGTCTTTTAGCTTCAGATAAAGGTCGTTCAATTATATTAATCAAAAAGCTCTCCAGGTTTTCATATGTCTTTTTTACATATTCCGTATCCTTCATGGCGGGACAGCTCAATTTATCAAGATATCTTTTCTTATCGGAATCAATATTGATTATATCTTCCAATAATTCTTTGTCGGAACAGTAATCGTGAACATTTATCATGGATTTAGGATTGAAAAAATCCGAAACCATATTATCTCCCCAAAAAATAGGTACCGTACGTGACGAAAAAGACTGTATCAGCTTCTCGTCCAAGTATCCTGGCGCCTCACTGTCCTGTATAGCCAGCGAAAATCTATATTTTTTCTGAAAATCGAGTTTATCCTCAACTCCTGAAGGCTGCCCTATATTATTCATAAAGCGTCCTCCGGAATCCACCTGCTTATATCCGGATATATACTTGAACAACCTTTGCCTTATCTCATCACCGTTACCGTTGGAGCATACCCATGAACAAAATTTTCTGTCATCATAATCGGAATCGGAAACGTTTTCACTTTTATGCAGCATAAGCTCGACGTCGTTTTTATATCTCGGATTCATAATCCAATTCGGAACTCTTATATATCTGTCTCCGAAGCTTATATAATCAAACGCCAACGCATAATCATATATATTGAAATCCGGAGTATAATTATCGCCGGTCGTAAATATTCTGACAGCGTCATACTTCAAACAGTCAAAGGAATATAATGAACAAAATATATAATCCGGATCCTCACTTATCTCCAGGTTATAATGTTTAGATAAAATCTCATTATATATGTACTCTTCGGGGCAAAAGCCTTCCCACCAGTCTTTGTATGCAACCTTAATCGTTCTCATTTCGTCCTCTATGCATGCTCTGCAACCATTATACCAAAAGGTTATCTTAACATTAATTATTTATTTTGTGTAGTAAGCATAAACCGTAGTCGATTCGGCACGTCTCTTCGACAAATTATACTCCTGGTTAAAAATATTAAGTAAAAAACTTTCAAGCTTTAAATACAATTCATCTATATAATTCTCGTTTAAAAGTGCGGGCTGTTTCAACATCTCAAAATATGCTTCGTCATCCGCATCTATTTCCATTACTCTCTCAACGGCTTCAGACAAATCGTCTCCGACCTCAATCATGGCGTTTTTATTAAAAATATTTGTTACATCGGGCGCGCCCCAATAAATAGGTACGGTTTCCGCTGCAAATCCCTGTATCAATTTTTCGGTGACATATCCCTTATGGGAACTGTTTTCAAAGCAGATTGAAAATTTATGCTTCATTTGGAATTCGTATTTATCTTCAACACCGTCAGGTAAGCCTATATTATTCCTATGTCTTCCTCCGGAATTTACCCTCTTATATTTACACAGCTCGTCAAAAATTTTATCTCTGATACCGTCTCCTGCGAAATTACTGACTACATAACTGCAAAAATCTTCCTTTTTGTATTCGGACAAATCTTTCTTCTTATGCTTTTTGAGCATGCGTTCTATATCCGTTTTATATTTTAGATTCATTATATAATTGGGTGTAAAATTATATCTGTCACCGAATGTTATATCATCAAATCCTATGGCATAATCAAACAAATTGAAATCAGGGGAGAAATTTTCCGGAGTATAAAAAATCCTGATACCCGAATAATTTAACGCTTCTTTGGAATAAACGGATGAAATTATATAATCAGGATTATCGGATTCTTCAATAATATAATATTTTTTCAGTATTTGATTTATAAGACAGCTGTCGGCATTAAAACCGTCCCACCAATCTTTATATGCAATTCTAATTGTCCGCAATTCGACTTTTCCTCATATGTTTTTTATGCATTATGGAAATGAATATGCACACTGAAGCGGAAATCGACACCTTAATCAATATTAAGCCGTACCCCCCCCCGGGGGTTTGGTGGGGTGGGTGGGGTTTCAGTGGTGGTTGGGGATTAATGAGGGGGTGGGGGGGCGGGGGGGTGAGTGTGGGGG
>CAUVOD010000082.1:0-2707 GCA_963553525.1 uncultured Lachnospiraceae bacterium
AAGGCTGAAAAAATTATATTCAGAATATTCACAATTTTTCATACAATTTTGAATATTCTGAAAATAAAGAGGATTCAGGAGTCTTGCAGAGGATATTGTCAGACAATAATAAGTATTTATGCACTGATAGAAACAAATCACCTCTAAAATTTCAAATTTGTTTATACTATTTTTTTCAAAATATTTATATATAAAGACCGGAAAATGTTTAACTTCCCATAATTTTAAATGCAAATTTAAGCGCTGAGTATTTTTACAGGCAAGTAGAAAATTTTTTCTTCAGGCGCTTGACAGATATTACGAATTGCGATATATTACAGATAAAGATATATTACGAATATTGATATATCAAAATATGTACGAGAAAGGAGAAATTATGGGACGAACAGCAAACAGCGGAGCTCTTACAGAGTCGGTATTTTATATCCTGTTGAGACTCCATCGTCCGGCGCACGGTTATGCCCTTATGAAAGACATAGCTCAGATGACGGACGAACGCGTAAGTCTCGGGGCAGGCTCGCTATACGGAGCCTTGGACACCTTACAGAAAAAGGGCTGGATCAAGGTCTTGGACGGGTATACGCAGGATAGAAAGATAGAATACATAATAACCGACATGGGAAAGCAATTTTTTGAAAAAGAGCTTATGCGTCTGGAGGAACTTTTAAAAAATGCGGAGAAAATGAAGGAGGAAACCTATGAAGACCGTAGTTAAAAAAGTTTTTTTGGATATTCAAAAAGAGGAAGAATGGCTTAACGAGCAGGGAGAAAACGGAAAAATGCTCATGGCTTACAGCAACGGAGAATACGAGTTTGAAGATGTTTCTCCGGCAAAGTATCAATACAAGATCGATCTTCCGAATTATTCGGGCAGTAAGAAAAAGGATTACCTTGCGTTTTTGGAAGATACGGGAATTTCAGTTGCTGCGGAATACGGCGGAAGAGTATATTTGAGAAAAAATGCGGCAGACGGTCCATTGGAGCTGTATACAGAAAAAGAGGAGGTCAAAAAGCTGATGAGTAAGCGTTATTCATATTTTTTTACAATAGGAATATCTCAGCTTGTCTTTGGAATTTTCATGTTGATAAGTACACTGAATTCCGTGCATCAGAGGGGAGTTCCGTTTTGGTTTACCATCGCTGTAGAAGCAGGGCTGATAATTTCCGGAATAATCTTTTTCTTTATGGGCATAAGTAAGCATATGAAATATGCCTCACCTAAAGAAGAAAAGGATATTTGGGAATAGGGTGTATAGTTATTAAGTTAAAAATCAAAGAGGGAGACGAAAAAACTATCTTCAAATTTATCGTTACCCGGGCATCTGACAAGTTTTTTGCTTCACTGCCGGTGTAGGAAAAATCGCTTAGACCATGAGGCTTAAGCGATTTTTTGATATAACCGGTTACACGGCTGACTGATCATACAACTGTTGATAATTATACAGCCCGTCAGATGAATCGAAAAATCAATTGATATTTCTGATCCGATATTATATCTTATAACGGAAAATTTACTTTTAATTCAATTATTATTAACGACGATTGGAGAATAAGAGAAAATGAAGAGAAATAAGAGAGCATTGATATTATTGCTTATCACGATTGTGTTTATCATTTTCGCCTGCGGCCGCACCGGCGGAATCAAAGAAATAGCAAAAAGTTCAGGCATAGATTTAGGTCGGGGAAAAGAAATATCTTTTGAGGATACTCACGGAGGATTTCACGGTGACGGCTGTACATTTGCAAAAATCGGATTTGAAGATTCAAGCCTCACAGAAGATTTGGAGAAAAATAGCGAATGGAAAAAGCTTCCACTTTCAGATAATTTGAATACTTTTATATATGGAGGTTATGATAGCAAGCTTGAGATCCCAGAAATCAAAGAAGGATATTATTATTTTAAGGACAGACATAGCGAATCCGAAGATGTAAGAGATGATTCGGAACTGATGAGCCGAGCGTCATTTAATTTTACACTTTTAATTTACGACTCGGAAACGGATATTATGTACATAATTGAATATGATACATGAGAAGGAAGGTATTTGTACTGAGTGTTTCTAAAAAGCTGCATTCAGGAATAATATGGTTGCAGCCGATGAACTCAAATAAGGGGGCAAAGGAAAAATACAAGTTATTGCAGTTTCTATCAAATTTAAAGTGTGTAACGGTCGGTCATTTCAAGAAAAAATTGATCGACCGTTTTTTTCGTTATTATAGAGATTAACGATTCATACCGTTACCGCCTTTACGGTGGCAGCAAATCAATTTAAGGTTTGATATAATATATTTCATTTAATAACTGAAGCTACAATAATCATTATAAATATAAAGGCGAAGAAAACCAACACATCCAAAAGTATAACGGCAAATATCTTTAGTATGATATTTTTTGTCCTGCACGGAGGAAAATGTGATTGAATATTTCTATAATTTGCTGAACAGAAAATGATTGAAAGGAATGTAAGCAAAAAAAATATTCTATAAACGATTGATGCATTTGGAGTAGAGTTTTCTGCTTGTAATGAAAAGGATAGCCAAAATACAAAAGCGTAGCCTGCTCCGGAAAGAAACATATAAATCGGGGACAATTTTTGAAAACCCGGAGGAAGATAGCTTGCCCATGCAGGCAAAATTTTTGCGTTCTCAAGTGCAGCAGGCTCGTTTTTGCAAAGAATTCTAAGTATTGAAGATACGTTTTTGTATC